>CBFGNE010000841.1:0-1519 GCA_965649995.1 uncultured Mucilaginibacter sp. | reverse complement strand
GCAATATGAACGAAAAAACGCCTGTATTACCTAAGCCGGGGATGGCCGGCGGAGATATAACCACCACGTTGGCTTCTTTAAATCTCGCTAACTTTTTGGTTATTGTAGCAATAACCCCTTGTAACTGGTCTTGTTTTTCTTCACGCTTTTCCCATGGTTTCAACTGCACAAATATTGTTGCACTGTTAGATTTGGTAGCAAAGTTAACCGCATTTAAACCACCCAATGCGGCATAATGGTTAATAGCGGGTACACTATCCAGCACACTCATCATCTCGTGCAGTACTGCAACCGTACGCTCGGTTGATGAGCCTTCCGGTAAATCGTAAGTTACATATACACGCCCTTCATCTTCTAAAGGTATAAAACCCGAAGGTTTGCTCTTGAATAAGTAAATTGTACCTACCACAATACAAACAAGAATAATAACTACAAATTTGGAGTGTTTAATACCCCTATCCACCGTATTGCGGTATCTACCGGTAACCCTGTCAAACCATTGGTTGAAAAGGAAAAACCAGTGATTTAAGCCGCCTGATTTCTGGTCGATCTTATGCGGTCGTAATAATATGGTGCACAAGGCCGGGGTAAGCGATAGCGCCACAAATGCAGATATCAATACCGATATGGCAATAGTGATAGCAAACTGCTGGTAAAGCCGCCCTACTATGCCGGGCACAAAACCAACCGGAACAAATACCGCTGCCAATATCAGCGCGATGGCTATAACCGGGGCCGATATATCTTTCATGGCGTGCTTGGTTGCCTCCTGCGGGCTCATCCCCTTCTCGTCCATATAATGCTGCACTGCCTCTACCACCACAATAGCGTCATCTACCACTATACCAATCGCCAACACGAAACCAAACAATGTAAGCGTATTGATGGTAAAATGCAGTGGTATAAAAAAGATGAACGTGCCAACAATTGATACAGGGATAGCAAGTACTGGAATAAGTGTAGTGCGCCAGTTTTGCAGAAACAAGAACACCACAATAATTACCAGCACAAGTGCAATAACCAGTGTTTCTATTACCTCCTTAAGCGAAACTTTTACTACCGTAACCGACTCGAACGGAACCACAAAATCAATATCCTTAGGAAACGATTTTTTCAGCTCCGTCATAGTAGCTACTACATTGTCGGCAGTTTCTATTGCGTTACTGCCGGGTGCCTGGTAAATAAGCAGGTATGATGCTCTTTTACCATCAACAAATGAGTTACCTGCGTAATTGAATTTACCCAATTCTACACGTGCAATATCTTTTAAATGAACAACCGAACCTGTACCCGGTTGCGTTTTCACTACAATGTTTTCAAACTCCGCTATGCTGGTTAAGCGGCCTTTTACCAATACGGTATACTCAAAGGTTTGCCCCTTCATTTGTGGGGTAGAACCTACTGTACCAGCAGCAACCTGCGCATTTTGTTCCTGGAGGGAGGAGGTAACATCGGCTGCGGTCATGTTCAGCGCGGCCAGTTTATCGGGCTTTAGCCAAATACGCATACTAAAATCATC
>CBFGNE010000840.1:0-1528 GCA_965649995.1 uncultured Mucilaginibacter sp. | reverse complement strand
TCAGTTGAGCCAAAACAGCCTGATTTACCGGAAAAAATCGGTGAAAATCTTCAAAAATCGGAGGAAATTCCAAAGAAAAAGATAGATTTCGAGATAACCAATCCGGATGATATTGATATAGACGATAAAGGCCAGCTGGGCCTGTTTTAATTTGTGAGCGAGATATGTTGAAGAGGATATTTATTTACTGTGCCCTGTTTTTAAGCGGCATCACCCTAAGCAATGCCCAAACCGTAAACCACACCTTCGCCCTTGGCGACAGCACCTTTATGCTGGATGGTAAACCCTTGCAAATGATATCGGGCGAGATGCACTACACCCGCATCCCCCGCGAGTATTGGCGCGAACGAATGAAGATGGCGAAAGCCATGGGCCTAAACACCATTGGCACCTACGTTTTTTGGAACGCGCACGAAATGGTGCAGGGTAAGTATGATTTTACCGGCAATAACGATATTGCCGAATTTATACGCATTGCCAAAGAGGAAGGCCTTTGGGTGGTACTGCGCCCCAGCCCCTATGTATGCGCCGAGTGGGAATTTGGCGGTTACCCCTGGTGGCTGCTTAAGGGTAAAGATATGAAGGTGCGCAGTACGGATGGGCCTTTCATCAGTGCTTACCGAAACTACATGATGGAGGTTGGCAAGCAACTGGCGCCGTTACAGGTGAACCACGGCGGCAATATCCTGATGGTGCAGATAGAGAACGAGTACGGATCGTACAGCAACGACAAAGAGTACCTTGCGCAAAATGAGAAGATCTTCCGCGAAGCGGGATTTGACGGTTTGCTGTTTACCTGCGATGGGCCTTCGCAAATGCCTGCGGGTTACCTGCCCGGTTTTTTGCCCGCAGTAAACGGCGAGGACAACCCCAGGAAAGTAAAGGAGCTCATCAACAAATACCACAACGGCAAAGGGCCATACTACATAGCCGAGTGGTACCCCGGCTGGTTTGATAGCTGGGGCAAACCTCACAGCGGCAGTAACGCCGATGCGGACGCCAAAAAGCTGGATGAGGTATTGTCAGCGGGTATATCCATCAATATGTATATGTTCCATGGCGGCACCACGCGCGATTTTATGAACGGCGCCAACATGAGCAAAACAGAGTCCTATTCACCTCAAACTTCCAGCTACGATTATGATGCGCCTTTGGATGAAGCAGGCAACCCTACTGCCAAATACGATAAATTCAGGGCTGTAATTGCCAAACACTTGCCGCCCGGCGAAACCCTGCCCGATGTACCCGGAAAAAAACGCATGACCTTCGCGCTGGAAGTGATCAAATTCAGCGGCAAGGCAAACCTGTTTAGCAACCTGGGTATCCCGGTAGAATCGGAGAAACCCCTGAGCTTTGAAGACATTGACCAGGGCTACGGTTTTGTGCTGTACCGCACCACGCTTAAGGACGCCGCAAGCGGTTTGCTTAAAATTAAAGAAATGCGCGACTATGCCACAGTGTACCTCAATGGCAAGCGCATTAGCGTGCTGGATAGAAGGTTAAAGCAAGATTCGTTACAGCTGAACAG
>CBFGNE010000839.1:0-1567 GCA_965649995.1 uncultured Mucilaginibacter sp. | reverse complement strand
TCGGTGTAATCACAATTAGTAATCGGTGTAATCACAAAATATAATCTGTGTAATCACAAATAGTAATCGGTGTAATCATGATCAGAAATTACCTCAAAGTTGCCTGGCGCAACCTCATCAAAAACAAAACGCATACCTTTATCAATGTGTCGGGGCTTTCCGTTGGTATGGCGGTGGCCATGCTGATTGGGCTTTGGATATGGGACGAACTATCATACGATAAATACCACGGAAACTATGATAGGGTAGTTAAGGTAATGCAGCACCAAACGCTGAATGGTAAAACCGGCAGCCAGGTAGCCATACCTATTCCGCTGGGCACCGTCCTCCGCACCGATTATACCGGCCCCAACCGCGATTTTAAATACGTGGTTTTATCCAGCTGGAATTTTGAGCACATACTAACCGTTGGCGATAAAAAACTGAGCATGACCGGTAGCTATATGCAACCCGAAGCGCCCGACATGCTTACGCTAAAAATGCTAAAAGGTACCCGTACAGGTTTAAAGGACCCCTCAGCCATTATTATATCGCAAAAAGTAGCAAAGGCTATGTTTGGCGATGCCGACCCGATGGGCAAGATCATAAAAATAGACAATAAAAAAATAGTAAATGTTACGGGCGTTTATGAGGACCTGCCGCGCAATACCGAGTTTAACGAACTTACTTATATACTGCCATGGCAGCTTTACCTTGATACCGAAGAATGGTTAAAACGGGCATCAACACAATGGGGGAATAACTCTTTCCAGCTGTTTGCCCAGCTTAACCCGGGCGCGGATATTGCTAAAGTTAACGCACGCATCAGCGGGCTTAAAAAGAAAAATATTGCCGCCCAGGGCGATAAAGTGGGCGCCTCGTTTAATCCGCAGGTGTTTTTGCACCCCATGGCCAAATGGCACCTTTACGGCGAATTTAAAGACGGTAAAAACACCGGCGGCGCCATCCAGTTTGTTTGGCTGTTTGGCATCATCGGCGTATTTGTACTGCTGCTGGCCTGCATCAACTTTATGAATTTAAGCACCGCCCGGTCCGAGAAAAGGGCCAAGGAAGTAGGTATCCGCAAGGCAGTTGGTTCGGTACGCAGCCAATTGATCGCCCAGTTCTTCAGCGAATCGTTATTGGTGGTGGGCTTTGCTTTTATATTGTGCATCGCGCTGGTTTGGCTAACGTTGCCCTGGTTTAACCAGGTTGCCGATAAAAATATGAAAGTGCTTTGGGCCAACCCCGTGTTTTGGATGATGGGGCTTGGCTTTAGTTTACTCACAGGCGTAATAGCAGGTAGCTACCCGGCGTTCTACCTGTCGTCCTTTCAACCGGTAAAGGTTTTAAAGGGTACGTTTAAAGCAGGGCGTTACGCAGCTGTTCCGCGCAAGGTATTGGTAGTGTTGCAGTTTTTTGTATCGGCAACGCTTATTATAGGCACTATTGTAGTTTTCAGGCAGGTACAGTACACTAAAAACCGGCCCGTTGGATACGAGCGCACCGGTGTGCTGCAAATGAGCATGAAAACCACCGATATCCACAACAACTTTACGGCCGTACGCAACGATCTGCTGGCAAGTGG
>CBFGNE010000838.1:0-1575 GCA_965649995.1 uncultured Mucilaginibacter sp. | reverse complement strand
CGAAATTGGCGCCGGGCAGGATGTTGCGGCCAATTTTTTCAAAGCAGGTGCCTCATCGGGCACTATAGCCAAAACCATGTCGGCCTACGATATGATTTTTTCAGATGCTATTTATGGCGCACAGCAGGGTAAGCGCTACGTTACCGAGAATAGGTTGATATCGATGCTGGAACGCGAATACGGGCTGCTGATAGAACGGCTTGAAGCACAGCGGGGCGATGCCACCACTTTCTTTGCTTTTGCCGATACGGCGTCGGCACTTAACTACCATAAAACAAATGATGGCCATGGCTGGATGGGCGTGCGCTTTCAGTTGGAACCAAACGGGCAGTTTAATGACGTTGTCCTGCATGTAAAATTACTGGACAACGATAATAACCTGCAACAACAAGCCGTAGGGATATTGGGCGTAAACCTGATATACGCTTGCTTTTACTATAATGATAACCCCTCGGTATTTTTACTATCATTGATGGACGACCTTAATAAGGATCGTATTCAGATAGATATGATACGCTTTGAAGGTCCAAATTTTACTAAGGTAGATAACCGGTTAATGAGTTTACACCTGGTGAAATATGGTTTTTCGGATGCAGCTGTTTTTGGTCCCGACGGTAAAAACCTGCAGCCATCAGAAGTTTTGTATAAGAAGCATATTGTGGTGATCCGCGGGCGATTCAGGCCAATTATCAACGTTCACCTGGATATGCTAAACACCGGCGTAAAGCAATTTATGCAGGAGCCCGATGTAGACAAGGATAACGTAGTTGTTGTTACCGAACTTACCTTACAAGCACTTAAAGAACGCAATGCCGACGACTCTGCCGAGATAGACGAAAAAGACTTTTTGGATAGGGTGGATATACTTTGCTCGCTCGGGCAAACGGTGCTGATATCCAATTTTCACGAATATTATAAGTTGGTTGCCTATCTGTCAAAGATCACCAAGTTAAAAATGGGTGTAGTGCTGGGTTACCCCAACCTGGAATACATTTTCTCCGAAGAACACTACAAAGACTTGGCCGGGGGCATTTTAGAATCGTTTGCAACGCTGTTTAGCCGTAAGGTTAAGCTATTTATATATCCAACCCTGCGCGATGGTGTAATATGGAACTGCCTGCGTTTCTACCCGCCTCCGCACCTTATCGACCTTTACCGCTACCTGATAGCCAATAATAAGATAGAAGATATCCGGCATTACAAAGAAAGCAACTTGCATGTGCAAACAGATAGGGTGCTGGAATTGATAAAAGAAGGTACTCCCGGCTGGGAAGAGTATGTGCCCGCCGAGGTTGCCGCCATGATTAAGGACCGCTGCTTGTTTGGTTACCATTGTGAGGTGCCACCGGTTGCGGAACCGGAAAAAACCGAAAACAACGATACGCTGATCAGCGAAGCCTAAAAATATAAGGAACTGAAGCAATTCCTCAATTTTTGTGTCGTCATACGCCGCAATTTTCTCGATGGAATAATTATCAAACGCCAAACGGAAATTATCCTGCTTGTTCAGGATCGTTTGCCACGAAAGTCCAGCCTGGTTTATTTCCAGAATCAGTCTTCCAAACAATTCATCGT
>CBFGNE010000837.1:0-1616 GCA_965649995.1 uncultured Mucilaginibacter sp. | reverse complement strand
ATAAAAACCAATTAAAACAAATACCATGTTAAAAGATTCAAAAGCGTTCAGCGGGTTTTCTGTAAACGATGTAGATGCAGCAAAGCAATTTTACGGCGAAGTGCTGGGCTTACAGGTTGATAAAAACGACGAGATGGGCGCGCTGCTTACTATCCACATAGCCGGCTCAAACAATATTATCGCCTACCCAAAGCCCAACCACCAACCCGCGACGTTTACTGTCCTCAACTTCCCGGTATCGGATATCGATGCTGCAGTGAAGGAACTAAAGGCACGCGGCGTTGTGTTTGAAAGTTACGACAGCGAATACCTTAAAACCGACGAGAACAATATTTCTAAAGGCAACGGCGGGCCAAGCATAGCCTGGTTTAAGGACCCTGCAGGGAATATCCTATCGGTTTTAGAGAAGGAATAATTGCTGTAAAATTGTTTTGCCTGGCGATGTGCTAAAAAAACTTAGGGCTTCATTTAAATTCTATATATTTCGCTAATGGAAATAAAGGAATTTAAAGTGAATAATTTCGACCTGCTTCGGTTGCTTGCCGCAACCGAAGTTATATTCGACCATTATTACCAACACCTTAAATTGCCCATCAGCCATACCGCGCTAAAAGTGCTTTACCTGTTCCCAGGTGTGCCGGTGTTCTTTGTTATCAGCGGTTATTTAATATCCGCCTCGTACGAGCGTAACAACTCCATCAAAAACTATATCCGCAACCGTGCCTTGCGTATTTACCCGGGGCTGTGGGGCTGTATCATTTTAACCCTGGTTATATTTACCATAACCGGCGTAAATTTCCTGAATAAAGAAACCTTGGCCTGGCTGCCAACGCAATTACTTGGCTTTATTTATACGCCCAATTTTTTGGCAAATTACGGCTTTGGCTCCTACAACGGCAGCCTGTGGACCATCCCCATCGAACTACAGTTTTACATCATGCTGCCCATCTGCTTCCTGCTGGCCCCTAAAGGCAAGCTTAATGGCTGGTTTATTACCCTGTTTGTTGTATTTGTTGGGCTAACGCTTACTTACGAATTGATACCCCTTGGCGATAAGCTAACCAAATTGATCCGCTACACCTTTGTGCCCCATTTTTACCTGTTTTTGTTAGGCGTTATCTTTCAGCGGTTGCGTATTTACAGCTCAAAATTTATCTACGGCAAGGCTCTGTACTGGATAATACCCTATGTAGCTTTCAGCATGTTCTTTTTCGACAGGATAGATGCCGCTTATTTTACCGTGATGCAATACATCTTCCTGGCCTTTACGCTGCTATCTATGGCTTATACCCTGCCAAACATTGCCAATAAGCTGTTGCGGAAAAACGATATCTCCTACGGCATATATATATATCACGGGATGATCATCACTGTGGTGGTGCAGTTGCAGTTGGTGCCTTATTTTAATCTTGTTTATTTAATTGCCGGCACCACTATCATGGCCACCCTGTCCTGGCTGTTTATCGAAAAGCCCTTCATCAAACGCAAAGAGCGCACGATACATGCGGTGGAGTAAACGTCGGAATAACCCTCTTTTAACAATCCGTCATGCCGAATTTATTTCACTGTTGTCCGGTAAAAAATAAATGGCGGTAAAAATGGTGCTTGGTTAGTGT
>CBFGNE010000836.1:0-1656 GCA_965649995.1 uncultured Mucilaginibacter sp. | reverse complement strand
CCCCAGTGAAAATTAATAACGTGGTAGTTATGTAGTAAAAATAAGGCTCCGAGGAGTACCAGGATAACGCCCGGCATTATTTTATTGCTTTTCATGATTATATAGTTGTAGGGTTATCGGTTGATTGTTCGTCGTTTTTCTTGGTCAGGTCGAAGCCCGGTGTTTTATCAGCAGTGTTGCTGTCTTCGGCAGGGGCATCGGGGGCTGTGGTTACGCTGGTTGCATTCCAATCGTGTTTTTCCCACGGCTCTTTCTTACGGCCGGCAAAAATAATTGCTGCACCGGCTGCTATGATAACTAATGGCCAAAGCCTGTCGAAATCAAAGTCGGGTATAATATCCATCTCATCAATCAAAAATATAGACCCTAATACGATGAGTATGGCACCGAAGATCATACCTGCGTTGGATGATTTTTTTGGCGGGATGGGCGAGTACACAAAGGGTTGGCCAAAAGGCTGTACCGGTGGCACACGGTAGTCTTTGTAATCAACACCAGGTTTAAAATTAGGGTCGGTAAATGCGTTGCGCTTTGGCAATACAACCAGCAAAATAACGTAGATTAAAAAGCCTGCGCCATGGCCAAAAAACAAGGCCAGGAATATAATACGTACAATTGTTGGGTCGATGCTCATGTAATCTGCAATCCCGTTACAAACACCGCCTATCATTTTGCCGTGTTCGTTTCTATAAAGTTTCTTTTCCATTGTGTTTAGTTTTTTAATTAGTGTTTATATTTTATATCTGTCCAAATTTTGGTGTAATGATCATCTCATCTACATTGGCGCCGGTACTCATGTTATAAATTGTGATGATAGCTGCTGCGATATCTTCAGCCAATACCATCTTGTTTTTATCCACTTGCATCCCCGCCCATGAGTCTGTTAATGTCGAGCCGGGGATTATCGCTGTTACCTTTACTCCGTGTGGCTGCATTTCGAGTTTCATTACCTTATTAAGACCTAACAACGCATACTTTGTTACGCTATACACCCCTGCGTCGGCTATGGGGTTTATAGCTGCAATAGAGCATATATTGAATATATGCCCTTTACCGACAGAAACCATACTTTTACCGAAGAAACGGTACAGTTCGTAGGCAGGCATCAGGTTGGTATCTATCTGTTTTTGGAAAGAATCTTCGCTGTCTTCAAGTATAGGGGCATGCTTGTACATACCCACATTATTCACCAAAATGTCGACGAAACCCATGTTTTTCTCGGTGAATTCGGCAAATTTTTTTACATCATCGCGTTTGCTTACGTCAGCAACCTGGGTAAACACCTGTATAGCGGGCGCTATTTCAAGAAGTTCGGCTTTAAAATCTAACAATTCTTGTTCCCGGCGAGAACAAATAGACAGGTTTATTCCTTGTTTAGCGAAAGCAATTGCCACTGCACGGCCCATGCCTTTTGTTGCCCCGGTTATTAATGCGTTTTTCATGTGTAGGAGTATAGTTTCGCGGTTATTTCCGCAATGTATTCTTATTAAAAGTAATTCAATTATAACAAGCAATAAAGCTTAAAATTAAAAAATGTATTTTTAACCAGTTTTTACATTTACCCATGTTTTATAGTTTAGGAAAATATATACTGTTACTGCGCTTAAGTTTTAAACGGCCCGAAAAGTTCAGCGTTTACTGGGCCGAGGTGATGCG
>CBFGNE010000835.1:0-1658 GCA_965649995.1 uncultured Mucilaginibacter sp. | reverse complement strand
AAAAAACGCCTTAAATGATGCATTTAAGGCGTTTTTGAATCGTTTGATATATAAATTGCGGAGAGTTAGGGATTCGAACCCCAGGACCTGTTACAGTCAACAGTTTTCAAGACTGCCGCAATCGACCACTCTGCCAACTCTCCGGGGACAAAAGTACAAATCCGGGGCGAATTGCCAAGCCTGATGTTAACTTTTTTTAAATTACTTGTAAACTACTGTAGGGCAAAGGCTTATTTGTGTTTTGCCTCTGTTTTTGGGCTGCGAAAGCTGTTATAGCGTGGTTTTACTATCCGGATATTGCGCTTGGAAAGGTCCACACTGGCATTTAACTCGAACCCGATGAGCAAAATAAGAGAGTTTAGGTACAGGTATATCATTACCACAATAAGGGTACCTATGGAACCATAAACTTTATTGTAGGATGAGAAGTTGTTGGTGTAATACGTAAAGCCAACAGAGCTTAATACGGCAAGCGAAGTAGCCAATATCGACCCCGGGTTAATGAATTTCCACTTGCGTTTATTTGATGGGCCGTAACGGTATAATATGCAAATGCTGACAAAAAAGATAGCCAGTATAATTATCCAGCGCGACAGCGCAATGAGGTAAAACCAAAAATCCGAATCGCTATGCAGTTTGTGCTTTATAAATCCTATAACAGTCTGCCCGGCTATCATGATTACTATGGCAACGAGCAACGCAACGCTGATAACCACAGTAAGCAGGAGCGCTATAGCACGCCTTTTTACCCAGGTACGGGTCTCTAAGATCAACGATGATTTGTTAAACGCCTGCATCAGGTTACTAACGCCGTTGGTGGCGAAGTAGAGGGCAGTTATAAAACCTATAGAAAGCAACTTGCCATTTTGGTTCTTGATGATATCTTCAATGGTTGTTTTAAATGCATCGTAGGCGTTTTTAGGCATTATCTGTGCGAAAACACTCAGCAGATCATCCTGGAAATGGCTTACCGGTATATAAGCTATCAGCGTAAACAAAAATATAATGGCCGGGAACAATGCCAGCATAAAATTATAGGCAAGGGCGGCCGCGCGGTTAGTAAGCGATGTCTTTTGAATTTCTTCGATAAAGAAAACCACTACAGTGTAAAGCGGTAACGGCCTGAAACCGGGGATGTAAACGGATTTTGCCCAGTCGGTTACGTAGTGGTAAAATTTAAAACGGCTTAAAAAGCGGTGCGCCCATTTCATTATGGCTAAAATTACTCAAAAAAAGGCTTTAATTTGTCAATAAATTCTTGCGGTGCCAGGCAGGGACGATTTGTATTCATGTTGATAAAAGCCAGTAGCGTTTCGCCCACGTGTATCAGTTCCTGCTTTTCGTTAAACAGGTCGTATTTAAAGTGGATCTTCACGCCGGGCATTTTGGCCATCGATACGTTTACGGTTATCTCTTCGTCGTACCGGGCGGGTTTAAGGTATTTGCTATGCAATTCTAATACCGGCATCATAATGCCCGATGCTTCCATGCCGCTGTAGGTTAAGCCAAGGCTGCGCAGCATTTCTACACGGCCCACTTCAAAAAATTCGGCATAGTTGCCATAGTACATATAGCCCATCTGGTCGGTTTCGCCGTAGCGTACCCTTATTTTTGTTGCATGCCGAAACATTAGCGGTAAATGTGCCTTCGGTTTAATG
>CBFGNE010000834.1:0-1691 GCA_965649995.1 uncultured Mucilaginibacter sp. | reverse complement strand
ATTTTAGTAGTATCATCCAGTGTACCATCAATATCATCGACACCAAAGTTTAATGATAACTGCGCCGTGGTACGGCTTATCATGGCCCAATACGCCTTTATATGGTCGAAGTTATCCAGGTATATACGGGCTATGGCATAATTGCGCAAATCCTCTAATACCGTAGATTCGGGCACGTTGCTCATCTGGTTATCCTGGTTGCGGAATTTAAGCGGGATGAAGGTTTGGAAGCCGCCCGTGCTGTCTTGCAACTCACGCAGCCGTTCCATATGATCAACCCGGTGCCAATATTTTTCTATGTGGCCGTAAAGCATGGTGGCATTAGAGCGCATGCCGATTTTATGCCACTCCTCGTGTATGGCCAGCCATTGGTCAGCATTACATTTATCTTTAGCTATCAGGTCACGCACTTCGGGGTGGAATATCTCCGCTCCTCCGCCTGGGATAGATTCTAAACCTGCATCCTTCATCAGTTGCATGCCGGTAGCGTAATCTATCTTAGCTTTCTTAAAAATGTAATGGTATTCTACAGGCGTTAATGCCTTTACATGTAAATCCGGGCGGTGTTCTTTAATACGGGTGAAAAGTTCACTGTAGAAAGCCACATCATACTGGGGTAATACGCCACCTACAATATGCACCTCGGTAACAGGTTGGCCATCATACTTCTTTACGATGTCCAGCATCTCCTCCATGGTGTACTCCCACCCTTCCGAGCGTTGTTTTAGCAACCTGGAATATGAACAAAATTTACAATCGTAAACGCAAAGGTTAGTTGGCTCGATATGGAAATTACGATTGAAATAGGTTTTATCTCCGTGTTTTTGTTCGCGTATGTAATTAGCCAACATGCCCAGGTAACCCAGCTCGGCTTTTTCATACAACAAAACGCCTTCATCAAAAGTGATGCGCCGTTTATCGAGTACCTTTTGGGCAATTGCTTTAAGTTCGGGTAAAAGCCGGGGGTTATTTAACAGTATCCTAAAATTTTCTGATACTTCCATTGTTAGACAAATAGTTTAAGCAAAGGTAGCAAAATACGGCAATTTTGCAGGGCTGCATCCAAGCAACCTTGTTTAAACATCTAAAATGACAGAGGCTTTACAAGGATGGTACCCACAAAAGAATTTACTTTATTTCCTTAACGTAAACCTTTACATCCTTTACGTGTATCCCGATAAGGCAATCATCCTGGCAGCCTTTGGGGACATACCCGGCCAAAGAAATGAGGCCATTATTGTTTGCCTGAAAAAAGATATCGTTTTTGGCTTTATCTACCTTTAACCACTCATTTCTTGCTTTGAGGTACACCTCGTCAAGCGTTAGTCCCTCAAATCCATCCGTATGTGAATTTAGGGTACTCCCGCTTTCCGACCAGTTTTTTAGCGTGTCGGTACCGCCTTGTACTGCAGCGGGGCGCATAAATAAAAAATTGCGGGCCACTACCTTACCCTTTTGTACGGTAATTTTCGATTCGGCGTACGAGCCTGTCCACGAGCCATAATATGTGACATAACTATATGAATTCCCCGATGATTTTTTGAAAGACAACCAGGCAGAGTAACTATCGTCGTAGCCGGGGCTTACAGTTTCTTTTTCGCAGGCAGATATACCCAGGACAACAATAAGAAGGATGAAGGATAGGTGTTTCATTTAAAATGTTTTTTATATAATACGCCACCGATTTTAAA
>CBFGNE010000833.1:0-1735 GCA_965649995.1 uncultured Mucilaginibacter sp. | reverse complement strand
CAACAGCAGTACCATAAGCCAAAACCTCGGTAATGCCCTGCATCACTTCGTTGGCATCGTAGCGCATGTTAATAATGGCATTGGCACCAATGGCACGGGCGTGCTGTATCAGCAACTGATAAGCTTCTTCGCGGGCGTTTTCGCAAAGCTCAACATAAACAGAAAGCCTGCCGCCAAAAAGCGATTGTATGCCACCTGCAAAATTGCCCACAACGCTGCGGCTGCGTACGGTTATGCCACGCACTACGCCGAGGTGTTTGGTAACTTTATAACCTTCTAACGTGTTGCTGGTGGTGATGAGTGAAGTATCCATAATGTTGTAAAGATTTGTTTGGTGTTAGATGTTATTTCTTTAAAAATGTTACTAATGCGGGGTTCACAATATCGGGCTGTTCTAAAAAAGGCAGGTGAGCGGCATCATCAACCGGTAAAAACTCCGATTTTAAAACCGCGTTTACCGAATTGCTGAATGAAAACGGTACCGATTTATCCTCCCGGCCCCAAATAAGCATTACGGGTTTATTTTTGGCGTTTAACGCCGCATAACTCTCCCTGGGGTTAAAATCGTAATTGTACTGTGTAGAAACCAATGCATGGCGAAACCCTTTGTATTCCATTTGCGGGGTGTATTGGTCAACCCAGGTGGGGTGTTTGTCGGGGTACTTAAAATCCTGCATCTGGCTCAGTGCCCTTTTTTCGGCGCCTATTAATTCTTTAAAAGTGGTTATGTAAGGCGAAAAATCCGGCTTGCCGAACTCATACACCGGGTCAATCAATACAACTTTGTTTACCATATCGGGGTAGGTATTAGCAAAATCGGTTACCACTGCCCCACCGAAGGATACGCCCACAAGGCTTACAGGCCGTTTTAGCTCAAGTTTTTGTATCAGGTCTTTTAGCTGGTCCATGTACAAGTCTTTATTATAAACCGTATCCGGTCGGTCGGAATAGCCCCTGCCAAATTCATCGTACCGCAATACCCGGAAACCATGTTCGGTTAAATATTCGTAAGTGCCATTCCATATATAGTAAGGAACGCTAAATCCATGCACCAGTATTACCACTTTGCCACTATCGGGGCCATCCAGCTCATAATGGGTAACCCCACCGCTTAGTTCCTCGTAGCTGCCATTGGTATTTTTGCGGAGGTTGTAAGTAATTTCTTTTGTTTCCTTATTCTGAGTGAAATAGAAAATGGCGACAACTGCAGCCGCCAAAAGGACGAGTACAAATAGAAAAGTAATAAAACGTTTTAAAAGCTTCATTTTTTGCGAGGGAATAAGGATTGTTGAATTAAGAAATAAAAGTAATTGAATTATTTAATTTAGCACCATAATCTATTTCGAAAACTGATGCGTATCACCCTTATCGGATCGGGCAATGTCGCCACACATCTTTCGGCAGCCCTAAAAAATGCAGGGCACCGATTAGTGCAGGTTTATAGCCCAACCATGCAAAATGCCGCCTTATTAGCTTATCACGTTGGCGCATCGGCCATTGATAACCTTAACGATATTGACGATGAAACTGATATTTTCATCATCGCTGTTAAGGATGACGCTATTGCAGCACTTGTACCCGCTTTATCCAGGTTGGGTAAGTTGATTGTACATACATCGGGCGCGGTGGATATACAAACTTTGTTGGATATTACCCTCAACGCAGGAGTGTTTTATCCTTTGCAAACCTTCAGTAAAACCAAAGAGTTAAACTTTAGGGAAGTACCGATGTGTAT
>CBFGNE010000832.1:0-1744 GCA_965649995.1 uncultured Mucilaginibacter sp. | reverse complement strand
AAATTCGTATTTATCTTTTGGCGCCGATGCCCAGTCGATAGTTTCCGGGTCCTCTATCTTTTTACCACCCTCGTACACATCTATATTTTTATTGTCAAGATAATATGGGTCTTTGGCGGCCTCTACCATTATTTCTTTACTTGCTATGCTTTCCGGGATGTTCCAAACAGGGTTTACCTGTACGCTGTGTATCATACTGTTCAGTTGTGGTGTTTCGCGGCTGAATGGGCGGTCTATTTTATCGCTTTCGTCATAATCAACCAAAGAGTTCTCTCGGTCTTTATTACGGCCCTCGCCAACGCACACCTTCATATTCAGGATAGATTGGCCGTTTTCCATCACATCCAAGCGGTAATCGGGAATATTAACGATCACGTATTTTGCCTGGCTTGGTTTGTTCTTCCAACGCAGGCGCTCCATGTTCGATACCAGGTAACGGGTGGATTCTTCTTTGCTCATACCCGGTGCGGTGCTGCCATCCATTAAAGCTTTTTGCAGGGCGAGGTATTGCGGGTCTTTAGGCTGAATACTATCCAAATAAGCCTTCATGTTAGTGATATAAAATATCTTCGACATGCCCGCGCTATCCGGCCTTTTGGTTTCGGTAAAGTAACGCTGGTATATTTTACGCGGGCTTAGCATGCCGTACTGCAAAGCATTGGAGTAATTAATAAGCGAGTTTGCGGTGGTGATCTCCAGCAGGGCGATATCGCGGTAAGCTTCGTTGATGTTTTTGATGGCCTTCTTGTCCTGGAATTTATCCACCAGGGCCTTTATCTTATCGGCATTGAACATCTTAGGATCCAGACCATGTTGGTTAACCTTCTCAAAGTAGTTGGCAGTCAAATCAACATCGCCGTTAAAGATATGATCCATTACAAACGCAGGGTCATAGTCGTTTTGCTCATAGTAAGCAGTAATGAGGTTGGGGTTAGTCATGTTTTTACGCTCTTCGGCCAAAACGGTTTTAAATACTTCGGCAAGCCCTTCGGGGGTGGCATCTTTAAAAACCTTGTTTTTTGTTTTTTTGTAAAGGACGGCGCCCAGGTCCGACCGGCTTTTTTTACAGCTTTGGCACACCAGCAATAAAACGGTGCATAGGAGCAGAGCAGGTAACAGTGAGAATTTTTTTAAGTTGAACTTTATCATCGGATGAAATTATAATATTAGATTTGGTTGCATATAGCAATAGCTATACCACAATTCTATATTCTTTTAAAACCCTTATTGCCGGATGGAATCCCGATAAAACGCATGAGAAAGATAACATTCATCGTACCCATTTTACTGCTGGTGGCCTGCAGCCCTATGGCGCAAACATTTAAACCTGTAAACAAAAACGCAAGTAAAGAGGCTACGGACCTGCTAGCCTACCTGTACGAAATAAATGGCAAGCATATCCTCAGCGGCCAGCACAACTACAATAGCGATTTGAACGTCTTCTCCGATTCGGCAAAGGCCATTACCGGCAAATACCCGGCGCTTTGGGGTACCGATTTTATTTTATGGGGAGATAAAGACCTGGGACAGAACATCGTAAACGAATCGATCAAAAAATCGCGTGAGGGTTATTTGGTTTCGCTAATGTGGCACCAGGGCCGCCCTATAGACAACCCGCCTTATGGCTGGAAAGAAAGCGTACAGGGAAAGCTAACGCCCGAACAATGGGCGGAACTGATCACGCCTGGCACTGCCCTCAATAAAAAATGGGTAGCGCAGATAGATGTTATTGCGGGTTATTTAA
>CBFGNE010000831.1:0-1768 GCA_965649995.1 uncultured Mucilaginibacter sp. | reverse complement strand
GGAAATCGACGCGTCGCGGCGCCACGATCTCCTGTTTCGCCGCGGCGGCGGCCAATTTCCAGTGCGGCGATAATGCTGATAGCCTTGGCTTCGCCGATGCCTTTAAATTTAGATAGCTCGCCTATGCTTGCTTTGCCCAACTTGTTCAGGTCGTTTTCGTAATGGTGCAGGATGCGTTTGCTTAGCTCTACGGCACTTTCGTTACGGCTGCCGCTGCCAATTAGTATGGCAATAAGTTCGGCATCGGTAAGGGCACGGCGCCCCTGCCCGCTTAGTTTTTCGCGTGGGCGGTCTTCCTCTGCCCAGCTTTTTATACTTAAATTGTTACCGTAGTCTTCCAATTAGGTTGGTTTTATCAGCCTAAAATAGGGAATATATGTTTGAATCAGAATTTTCAGGGTTAAAGAATTTTCAGAATAACAGCAAGCCGAATAACTCTGTCAATGACATTTTTTAGATTCTGTTCATTCTAAAATTCTGTAAATTTTGATTCAGATAGCAACAAAAAAAAGGGGTAATGCTTAGCGCACTACCCCTTTTTAATATATCGTGTTAAGCTATTAGCTTAATGTATTTACAAATTTGGTAAGCTTAGATTTGTTGTTAGAAGCTTTGTTTTTGTGAATAACGTTCTTTTTAGCCAAACGATCTAACATAGAGATCACTTTTGATAATAAAGGAGTAGCATCAACCTTAGTTGTTGTACCTCTTAGTTTTTTAATAGCGTTCCTGGTGGTTTTTGCCTGGTACCTATTGCGCAGACGCTTCGCAGCGTTTGACCTGATTCTTTTTAAGGATGATTTATGATTTGCCATCGTACAGCTTTGTTATTCTTTCTTTATTTTTAGAGGTGCAAATATAGCTTGATAAAATTTAATTTGCAAACACATTTTTAATTTAGTTGCAGGATTGGTTGATTAAGTTAGATTGGGATGATTGCTGAGTAGCGTTTTTGCCGAACTGTCCGCAAAATTCCGCACCTGAAAACGGACGGACAGTGTTTGTTGCCGGTGAATGGTTGATTGAGTGGGCGGTTGTATGGTGAGTGGTTGAATGGTGAGTTTTTTGGTTGTAATATGTAGTATAGAAAAACTTGCTGGTAGACATTGCACCACTAACTACTTAACCATTCACTATTCACCAATCTTGGCGTTGCCTTCGGCCCGGGCTATACGCTGCAACTCCTCATTCCATCCCACTGATAGAAGTGGGGACTTCATTCCGGGGTTTCCGCTGCTATCCCTAACGCATTGTCTGAACTCGAATTTTATAGAATTATTTGAATTTTTCGAATTTATTAGGATTGATATATCGCCACGCCGTTAATTCTGTAAATTCGTCAAATTCCACAAAATTCGAGTTCAGACAACCCTTAATGAAGCGCCCTCTCCTACTCTTCCTATCTGCTTTCACTATCCTTACCCTCTGCACCTCCTGGGGATTCTTTGCGCATTACCGCATACACCGGCTGGCGGTTTTTACGCTGCCTAAGGGCATGGCAGGCTTTTATAGGGCAAATATTAACTACCTAACCGAGCACGCCATAAGCGCCGATAAAAAGCGCTATGTAGACTCGCTGGAAGCCCCACACCATTTCTTCGATGCCGACCATTACGGCAAGCAGCCCTTTAAAACGATGCCACAGCACTGGATTGATGCCGCCGCCAAATACAGCAGCGATACCCTCAACAAATATGGCACCGTGCCATGGGTTATCAACGCCAATTACTACTGGCTGGTAAAAGCCTTTAAACGGCACGATACTACC
>CBFGNE010000830.1:0-1773 GCA_965649995.1 uncultured Mucilaginibacter sp. | reverse complement strand
GTAAGAAAACCGATAACGTAGCCACCGCTACTAAACCTGTAGTGACCCTGCCTGAGACGATAAATGCCGATAGGACGTTAAGCAGTGATACTGTTTATACATTTAGCCGGGTTTTGGTAACCAGCAACGCGGTTTTAACTATCGAACCCGGAACTATCATAAAAAGTTCTGATTTTGCAAGTGGGAAGGCACGCTCCGGCTATTTCGCAATAGATAAAGGGTCAAAAATAATGGCTGAAGGGACTGCGGAAAAACCCATCGTGTTTACTTCGGGTTCGCCTGCAGGGCAGCGCCAGTTTGGCGATTGGGCAGGCTTATATATTTTTGGCCTGGCACCGGTTGGTGGGTTCGATCCTGAAACCGGCCGTCAAACAAAAACGGTTTCGTTAGGTGGGTTAGGCGCTACATTGCCCAGTGGCGGCGGAACAAACGCTTTAGACAACTCTGGCATTTTAAAATATGTACGCATTGAATTTGCCGGTGTAAACTCAGCAAATTCGTATGGGCTTGCCTGCGTTGGCGTTGGCCGTGGCACCGTTATAGAAAATGTGGAATCGAGCTATACGCAAACTTGCGGATTTGGTTTCTATGGAGGCACGGTAAGTGCCAAAAACCTGATGGCCTTTAATAATCGTGGTATCGGCTTTGTTTATTCAAATGGATACAACGGCAAACAACAATTTTTGGTTAGCTATAAACACCCTTACTTTGCAGCCGAAGGGTTTTACCTTTATACATGCGATGGGATACTCGCTATAAACGACGTTGCAAACTACCCTACCACTGTAACAAGGCCGGTTATATCAAACCTTACCGTTGTGGGCCCTTATAATAATCCCGGGTATAATCCCAGCCTGCCCTGGACATCTTCAGTTACTGTTTCTTACGGCAGTGCTTTGGCCTTGAGGAACTCTGTTTTGATGGCTATGCCCCATGGCGTTTTTAGAATTGGCGACGACGGGGCTGCACAGAAAATGCTGACCAGGAGAATAGACTTTAGCTATAATTTAATGCACAATACCGATCCTGCTGAATTATACACAATTGATCAAAATGTAGTGGGCTCGATAGATCCTGGCGATGTAAGAACTTTTGTAACCGCGCCAACACGTAATAATACGGCTTATGGTACGCCTGATTTGATTGGCCTTGCCGATCCGTTTAATTTTGCTAAACCAGGGCTGTTGCCAAATTCAAACTCGCCAGCCTTAATAGGGGCAAATTTTGCAGGGACAGACTACAGCACAGGCTTTGAAACGGTAACTTACCGTGGCGCATTTGGTACACAAAATTGGATGGAACAATGGACTAATTTTTATCCGGTTACTACAACCTACTAACCATTAATTAAAAAGCCATTGATACGCAAAGGTTTAAATTTTTTTTGCAATCGAATTACGTTGTTAGCATGCCTCGGTTTTATTTTACCTGCGTGTTGCAGCGCACAGCATACGGCTACTTATAAGCCAACGGTGGGGATAACATTGTTAAACGCCGCTGTTAAAGATAAAGGGATGTCGGCCCTTACCTATACCGGTTGGTACCCCGGCATTACGGCGGGTATAGATATTAGTTCGCAAAAACTTAAACAAAGTTTTGCGCTTAATTTTGCATCGGGTAATTTAAAAAACAATCAAAATGAGGCGACGGTATCGGTTAAGTCTTATGCCGCAAATTACCTGGCTTTGTTCCAGGTAACACAGGCACAGGGCCGCGTGCAACTACACCTCGGGGGTATATTCAACAATGCTTTGGCTACCCGCAAGCAAAGCT
>CBFGNE010000829.1:0-1786 GCA_965649995.1 uncultured Mucilaginibacter sp. | reverse complement strand
AAGCCGGTGTTTACTGCGGGTACCCAGCCGCTGTTTTTATAGGTAGAAGAAATGATAACCAATTTATTTACCTTTTTAGGGCTTAGTACTGCCAACTGGTAGGCTATAGAGCCACCCATGCTATATCCCGCAACATCGGCACTATCAACTTTTAAATAATCCATTACCGCTGCCACATCGCTTGCCAGGGTAACAATGTCTAATTTCCTGTCGGAATAGGGCGAGTGCCCATGGCTCTGCATTTCGAGGGCAATTACTTTCCGTGTTTTCGATAGTTCGGGTATCAACTCCGCCCAGTTCATTTGAATGGTATAAAAAGCACCGTGCAGCAAAACGATGGGCTTGCCTTTGCCATATATTTCGTAATAAATCTTAACGCCGTTAACCGGTGCATAGCCACTGGCGGCAGGTTTAAGTTTTTGCCCGTTAGACTGCAATACTATAAAAAACAGCATGGCAATTATTAATAACGGTTTTAGGGCGGCAGATGCTTTAAATACTTTTTTCATAACGATAATTTTGATTTGGTTGACAATACAAATATAGCGGGCACTCCGGCCTTACACGCTGTGCAAAAACGACATATGACGGGTGCAACACGACAAATATTTAGCGCTTATACTGAGGTAAGATTACTTCTAAGGCACCCTTCTCTTCGCCTATTTTAATTAATTCTGCACCCATTTTAGCTAATTTAAATCTTTTTCAATAAAAATTTGCGTAACTCAGAAGTTACTTATACATTTGGGTAACTTAAAAGTTACGCATTATGTCAAAAGTTATTAAACACCAATTTTCGTACGCGCACCCTACAGAAACGGTTTGGGAATACCTCACTAATCCCGAACTGATGGCGCAATGGCTGATGAAGAACAACTTCCGGCCGGTAGTAGGCCACGAGTTCAATTTCACTACCAACCCAATCCCCGCCCTCAATTTCGACGGTGTCCATTATTGCAAGGTGCTGGAGATAGTACCCCTCGAAACACTATCCTATACCTGGAACACCGGGCCTGGCGGCGGCGAGATAACGCTGGAATCGGTAGTTACCTGGACCCTGCAGGCCACGGAAAAAGGTACCGATCTTACATTGGAACACCGCGGTTTCGCCAAAGCGGAAAACCTGGCTTTCTACAACGGGCTGCTGAACGGTTGGGTAGGGAAATTGGAGAAGATAGACAAACTATTGAACGCTACAGCGGATGCTAATGGCTAATAGTTTTCTCAATAATTCGAAAAACCGCCCACCGCGACAAAGCGAATATTTGTAAACAACTAAAAACAAAGGAAATGAAAAGTTTAACCACAGCAATATATCTCATTATGATCAGTCAATTAGCAACAGCACAGGTAAAAGTAACCGAATTGGTAAAGGAATGGGAACGATCTAAAGCTTATACAAAAGAGTACCTGGAGGCCATGCCTGAAAGTGGCTATTCTTTGAAGCCCACGCCCGAAATGCGGTCATTTGCCGAACAAAATTTACACCTGGCTGATGCCAACTACGGCCTTGCTTCTTCGGCAATGGGCATAAAGAGCCCTTTTGAGCTGGGCGTTTGGGAAAAAACAGGAGGCAAAACAAAATCTGAAGTAAGCAAAATAGTGCTGGCCAGCTATGATTTTGTAATCAGTCAAATCAAAAAACTGACTGACGCACAATTGGACGAATCCGTTAAAATGATTGGCAGTTTTGATATGGCTAAAAGGGTAGCCCTGGGCAAGGCATTAGAGCACCAGGCACACCACAGGGGGCAAACAACCGTATACCTGCGGCTGGCAGGCGTTA
>CBFGNE010000828.1:0-1805 GCA_965649995.1 uncultured Mucilaginibacter sp. | reverse complement strand
GCATTGGGGATACGGCGGATGTTAAGGGTGAAACGATGGTACCTGAATTACGAAAAACGACCGGCCCGGAAAACATGGCTGTATTTGTTTTTAAGGATCGTACCGCTAATAATGTTGCTACTTACTCCTTCCACAGTAACAATTCTCGGCGGGCGTGTTTTGCCATTCGGAAAAATAACATTAATGTTTATGGATGTTATTTTGGTTATCGGGCTCCTTGCTTTTGTTAATGTGCTTATAGTGGTGCTAAGGCTGATATATTTGACAAGGCAAATCAGGCATAAATCTATTGCAACCCCGTAATATCGCTACTGCAGGATTAAAATATTGAGTGATAGCTTCTGACGGGTGGCTATCAGTGTTTTGTATACTATTCCCGTTCGCGAGCTTTCCCGAACGGGTTTTGCAACCGCCTGTAATAACGGGCAACTTTTATTCGGAAAACATCATATACCAGAGTGAAGAGGAGCAAGGCTGAGGGAATAAAAAATGCGTAGAACCTGAAAAAATTAAACAGGTAGGCACCGCCCAAAGCCCCGGCCATAAAAAATACGATTATAGCCACACGTAACTTTATCCTGGTTTTAATAATGCTTTTGTCTTCATCACTTTTTTTTAGGACGTGGGCAAGCTCGATGCCGAGGTCGGTAAAGGTGCCAGTAAGATGCGTTGTTCTGACCACAGACCCCGAAACCATCGAAACAAGCGCGTTTTGTAAGCCCATGGCAAAAAGCAAACTTCCGGCAAAAAGCTCTTTGGCAATAAGACTGCCATTATATCGGTACCCGCTTGATGCGACAGTAATTAAAATAAGTATTTCAATTACGATAGGTATAACGTAAGAATATCGCTGATTGCGGCCTACACGCGAAACAATTACACCGGAAATGAATGCACCTGCTAAAAATAGGAACATCCATAACGCTACAATGCGTGCGGTATGCCAATCGCGTTGTGCAATTCGTTCAACAAATAAAGCGGCATGCCCTGTAACATTGGTGGTTAATACACTGAATGCTAAAAAGCCCGCTGCATTTACAAATCCGGCTGTCATCCCTAAAAGAGACGCTAATTTAAAATTATGTGCATACGTGCGTTTGGTACCCAGATGCCTCAACATAGGGTTAAGTTACGCAAACTTATCGTTACTTGCAGAGCTTAAGCATCAATATCGCTAATTGCCGGGTTAAAATATTGCGTGATAGCTTTTGCCTGTTTTAAGTTTACCACTTCCTGCAGCACGGTTTCGCTGGCTTCGCGGATCTTTTTTACCGATTTAAAGTATTTCAGCAATTTTTCGGCGGTGGTTTTGCCAATGCCCTCTATCAATTCCAATTCGGTAGCAAGGGTTCCTTTGTCGCGTTTTTTTCGGTGGAAGGTGATGCCAAAGCGGTGGGCTTCATCGCGCAATTGTTGTATTACTTTAAGTGTTTCCGAACGTTTATCCAGATACATGGGGTATTGGTCGCCGGGGTAATACAATTCTTCGAGGCGTTTGGCAATACCTATAACGGTTACCTGCTTATCTATACCAAGTAACTTTAAACTCTTCATGGCAGATGATAGCTGCCCTTTACCGCCATCAATAATGATAAGCTGAGGCAAGCCTGTACCCTCATCCAATACCCTGCGGTAGCGCCTTAAAACGGCTTCCTCCATAGTGGCAAAATCATCGGGGCCAACCACGGTTTTTACGTTGAAATGCCGGTAATCTTTCTTGGATGGCTTGCCATCTTTAAACACCACAATAGCCGATACCGGGTATTTCCCCTGGAAGTTAGAGTTGTCAAAACATTCGATGTGGC
>CBFGNE010000827.1:0-1827 GCA_965649995.1 uncultured Mucilaginibacter sp. | reverse complement strand
GAGGAGATCACCGGTATCTACTACAACACCGCGGCGGTGATTGACGCTGACGGCAAGTATTTGGGTAAGTATCGTAAGAACCATATCCCGCACGTTAATCCAGGTTTTTGGGAGAAGTTTTATTTGGCGGGGAAGTAGTAGGGGGCTGCTGTCCGGGGTATTTCCCGGCGTAGAAACAACGGGTCGGGATTGCCCCGTTGTTTTATAAAAACTACCCTTTTTATTGTCTATTATTCAAAATACACGGAAGTTTTAGCAAGCACAGAAAATTACTTTTTTTTGAAGGTTAACACCGAAAAACGTCTGTTTTTCAAAGATTTTTAACGGTTTTTTACGGTGTTTTGCAACCAATAGTTTGAATTGTGTAACTTTGTTTATGGCAACTACCGAAACAATAGAAGAGTTTTACAAGCAAAAGTTCAACTGGCTACCCGAAAACCTTGGGCAGGACATTGGCCACTTCAACGTTTTCCGTACCGAAGACTGCTACCTGCATGGGGCCAAACCGGTGCAGTACAGCCGCCGCGATTTTTATAAGGTGAGCCTGTTTAGGGGCAGGGGAGTGGTGCATTATGCCGATAAGAGTATTGAAATGGATGGCAGCGCCCTGGTGTTTTTTAACCCCATGGTGCCCTATACCTTCGAGAACCTTACCGATAGGCATTCGGGCCGTTTTTGTATTTATAAGGAGTCGTTTTTTACCGAGGTGATGCGCAACAGTATATTGAATCTGCCCATGTTCGCACCCGGCGCAAATCCGGTGTATATGCTTAATGATGAGCAGGATGCCTACGTTTTTGCCATGTTTGAAAAGATGCTGGCCGAAATAAATTCCGATTACCGCTTTAAGTACGACCTCCTCCGCAATTACGTTACCGAACTGGCACACTACGCCATGAAAATACAACCCACCGACAGGTTGTACCAGCACCCTGATGCTAACTCGCGCATCACCTCCGTATTCACCGAACTGCTGGAACGGCAGTTCCCGATAGAATCGCCCGCCCAGCGTTTTGGGCTGCGCTCCGCCAAAGATTTTGCCGATCAGCTGTCCGTACACGTAAACCACCTCAACCGCGCCATCCGCCAAACCACCGGCAAAACCACAACAGATCATATTATGGAACGCCTCGCCAGCGAAGCAAAGGCCCTCCTCCGCCACACCAACTGGAATGTATCAGAAATAAGCTACAGTCTCGGCTTCGAAGAACCGGCGCATTTCAATAACTTTTTCAAAAAACAAACCAGCAAAACGCCATCCGCCTATAGGATTGTTTGAATTTCGCAATTATTGGTTTGAATTGTGTTACCTTCTCCTTAATTGAGTACATATTTTTGTTCTATTAAAAAAACAAGGGTATGGAAAATAAAAAAACATGGTTTATAACAGGTGCTTCCAAAGGTTTTGGGTTAAGCCTGGTAAAGCAATTGTTAGCTGTGGGGCACAATGTTGCGGCAACTTCTCGCAATATAACCGAACTGATAAAAGCAGTTGGCGTAACCGCCTCAAACTTTTTACCCCTGCAAATGGAGCTTGGTAACGAGGACAGTGTGGGCTGTGCCATCCATCAAACCAAGGCTGCTTTTAAGAGTATTGATGTAGTTATAAATAACGCCGGCTACGGTATTGGCGGCAGCATAGAAGAACTTACCGACCGCGAAACCCGCGACAATTTCGAAGTGAATGTGTTTGGTACACTGAACGTTATTCGTGTGGTGATGCCTTATATGCGCCACCAGCAGTCGGGACATATCATCAATATATCGTCAGTAGCGGGTATTGCAGCAAATACGGGCTGGTCGGTTTATGCGGCTACTAAATTCTCG
>CBFGNE010000826.1:0-1843 GCA_965649995.1 uncultured Mucilaginibacter sp. | reverse complement strand
ATCCCCGGTTCGCTGAAAAGCGTAAAGGCGATAGGTTGGTATATTGAGGAATATGGCGTGGCACAGATATCCATGAACCTTACCAATATTGAGGTTACGCCCATACACATCGCCTTTGATGAGGTTTGCAAAAAAGCAAACGAGCGCGGCATCCGTGTAACCGGTAGCGAACTGGTAGGGCTTATACCCCTGAAAGCCATGCTGGATGCCGGCAAATATTTCCTGCGGAAGCAACACCGCTCGGTAGGGGTAAGCGAGGGGGAATTGATAAAGATCGCTATCAAATCAATGGGGCTGGATGAGCTGGGGCCTTTCAATCCAAAGGAGCGCATCATCGAGTATTTATTGCAGGATGCGGCTGCTGGCAAGTTGGTTGGTATGACATTAACGGCCTTTGCCGACGAAACCGCAAGCGAAAGCCCGGCACCGGGGGGCGGGTCGATATCGGCTTATATGGGCGCTTTAGGTGCGTCTTTGGCTACGATGGTAGCCAACCTTTCCTCGCACAAAAAAGGCTGGGACAACCGCTGGGAAGAGTTCAGCAATTGGGCGGAGCAGGGGCAGGGTTATAAGGATGAGTTGCTGAAACTGGTTGACCTGGATACCGCAGCTTTTAATAAAATTATGGAAGCGTTCAGCCTGCCAAAAGCTACAGATGAAGAAAAAACCACCCGCGATAAGGCGATACAGGAGGCTACCAAATACGCAATAGAGATACCTTTTAAGGTAATGCAAACCGCTTTTGAAAGCTTAACGCTGATAAAAGCGATGGTGGAAACAGGCAACCCCAATTCTGTTACGGATGCCGGGGTGGCTGCGTTGTGTGCACGCTCGGCCGTATTGGGCGCCTTTATGAATGTGAAGATAAATGCCGGCGGGTATAAGGATAAAAGTTACGCCCGGGATATTATTTCGCAAGGGAATGAAATAGAGAAACAAACCATTACGCTGGAAGCAGAGATCATAGGATTAGTGAACGGAAAGATAGGCTTGTAACTGCGCAATGGCATAATTGTTGGTTAATTAATTTAATAATACATTAATTAATCGCCATGAAAAACTTGTCTTATTTTTTAATAGCTGCCGCCATGATGGGCATTATGTCCTGCGGAAATAACAGCGCAAACTCATCAAACAGCACCGATGCTGCTGTGGATAGCAACAAAAAAGAACTGGAAGCAAAAGACTCTACCGAGTTGAAACCCGATGCCGAATATGCAGTAATGGCTGCAAACGGCGGGATGCTGGAAGTGGAATTGGGTAAGCTTGCGCAAACCAAAGCCACATCGCCAAAGGTTGTAGAGTTTGCCAAAATGATGGTGGAAGACCACAGTAAAGCAAATAAAGAACTGATGGCCATAGCGGGTGCTAAATTCATCACGCTGCCTGCTATTTTAGACAACAAAAAGCAAAAGGATTATGACGATTTTGCTAAAATGGACAAAAAAGATTTCGACAAGGCTTACACCGATTACATGGTGAAGGACCATAAAGAAGATATAGACGAATTTAAAAAAGAAGCACAGGACGGTAAAGATGCCGAGCTTAAAGCCTTTGCCGCCAAGCACGTGCCTATTTTAGAGCATCATTTACAGGCAGCCCAAGCGGCCAGCGATGCAGTAAAAAAATAAGCAAGAAGCATACAAAGACGAGGCCTACAAAAAGAGGCGCGGTTGCCCGCGCCTCTTAGGAGATATAGAGAGATTTAGTTGATTTATATTTTAATAGTGGTACCTCACAAAAGCCTCCATGGCGGCATACTCGGCCATGCCCAGCTTATCGTAGTTAACGGCAGTTTCGCGGTTGCGGTCTTCGGCGCGCACCCAAAACTCGCGGGCATCGT
>CBFGNE010000825.1:0-1853 GCA_965649995.1 uncultured Mucilaginibacter sp. | reverse complement strand
CGATGTATTTGTTGAGTTGCACCGGCAGATCTATCAGCAGTTTTACCAATACAGCTTGCAGAAGCTTCGCCCAAATACACCGCAACATTTGGTATCCATGCATTACCACGATCCGTCGAAATCCAAACAGGCCTTGAACGCGATGTGGTTAAGCTATGGTAAATCAGAAGAAGAGATCAAATTGTATCACAAGGAATATCGGCAGCCACGCCTGCGCGGTGACGACCCGGAAGATGACAAACAAAGCTTTATTAACCATGCGCGTTTGCAGATCAGGATCGAATTTAAAGAAATCGGTATTTGGATATTATTCGCCAAAAACAATGGCGGTGGTGTAGTAGACCGCAACGTATTTAAAGAACGGATGCGAACGGAGCCTACCTATCGCTTGGATTTTTTTAAGTTGTTGACCGGTTTGCCGGAACCGTATTTTATCAAAGTGAACGATGATCGCAAAGATGTCGGCTTTTTTACAGACGAAGATATGCTTTACAGGTACTGTCGCAAAGATCATGAAGATGCCTATTTTACTATCGGCCGTGATTATAACATCACAGATCCCGAAATGTCGGCAACTCTGTTGCCTTTAGAAGTGCTTCAGGTGTTCAGCCTACTATATCCCTTATACAGACACATGCGGCACTATATTATTTGATGATAAATGTAGGCCGCATACTTACCTAAACCGGAATACTTCCCCGCCCGCCCAGGCGTCCTCCGCCTGGATGTAGCCATTCGTAAGCGCCCACGCTTACATTACTCCGAAAGCGTGGACGCTTACCATTTTATTTCGTCAAGCGTGGACGCTTGACGAGGCGGTTGATGAAGTTAATTTTCACTATGGCTGCGCAGCACAAGCCCTGCCACCTAAACCCGATTGCACGGAAAACCGCTTCTATCAGCGGCTTGGAGGAAAAGCGGGGCTACCCTAACCAAAGGACTGCTGTCTTTGCTTTTCTAATCCCTCCCTGGAGCGAGAATGACGTACAGGGCTGGTGGGTAAAGGCTTCTCGTGCCTAACCATGCAAGGGCAAGGCCTCTGTGGTTCGATATAAGCATTTCTGGCTAAACAAGATTTACCGCCGCAGTGTCCTTATGCAAACAATACCTTCCGCAACAAATTAACTATAAACAAATTACGCTTAAATTTATTCTATCCTTATCATTACAATAAAGCAAGAGGAGGTTCACCATGAAGGTACTTGTGTTTGGGGCGAGTGGCAAAACGGGTAGGCTGGTTGTAGAGCGAGCGGTTGCAATGGGGCATGAAGTAAGTGTGCTGGTTCGCCAGCCCGGCTCATCTGCACAACCCGGCGTGCGGGTTATTACCGGGGACGCACTGAAACCCGATGATGTACTGCGTGCTATGGGCCAGCAGGATGCTGTTGTGGGTTGCATTGGCGGTACAAAACCGTGGAAAAGCCAAACGCTGGAGCGCGATGCCATGCAGAACATTGTAAAAGCGATGAAAACATCGGGAGCAAAGCGCCTGGTGGTGGTATCGGCCATGGGTGTGGGCGACAGTAAAAAACAATCGCCCTGGTGGTACAGGAACCTGATGTTGCCTACGTTTCTGCGTGGATCAACAGCCGACAAAACCGCGATGGAAGCCATTGTGCAAGGCAGCGGCCTCGACTGGATAATTGCCAGGCCACCGATATTAAAGGATGGAACAGCAACCGGAAAGGTAGAAGTGCTGGGCCAAAGCGGAACAGGCCACGGTATTACAAGGGCCGACCTGGCCGTATGGCTGGTAGACCAATTGGCTAATGAAGCTTATATGAGGCAGGCTGTTGTAGTAGTAAATAACTAATAGGAGCGTTGAGTTCACCCGCCGCAGGGTGCTGTTTGTA
>CBFGNE010000824.1:0-1858 GCA_965649995.1 uncultured Mucilaginibacter sp. | reverse complement strand
GTATCCACGATGCCGACGGGTTTCCCCAATCCAGGTAAGGGATATTCGGCCTTGCCATCGTAAGGTCAATGCGTGGGTCCAGGGCACCGGCGTAGGGCGCTGCCGGGTCGCTTACATCGTTGCCGGTATTAAAGCTGTCAAACAAAGGCAAACCGTTTGCATCTACTTTAAAAGAGTTGGCAATAGATTGCGATGGCGGAAAGTATCCGCAGCAGCCACCGGGACCACCGTTGTATGGGAAATTAAGGTTATCCGGGCGGTTACCGTTTTGCGCGGTAGAGCCATCGTTTACCGAGGATTGCGCCGCAAACACCGATTCGGCGCTATTTTTTTGCGACGCCTGTGGGCTAAAGTTGTTTTGGAAAGCTACCAGCGCATATTTTACACCCTGCGCATTAACACCACTGTTTACCAATTGCGTAAACAAGGGCAAAGCATCGGTATATTTATGCTGAAACATATAGGCTTTTGCCAGGTAGGCCATAGCCGCCCAGCTGTTTACGCGCCCTTTTTGAGATTGCACTGCCGGCACATTCTCCATGGCAAACTTCAGGTCGGCCTCTATGTTGGGCCAAATATCCTTATCGTTCGGCTGGTTATAATCGGTTACCGTTTCATCTACGTAGGGTATCATGTTGTATATTTTCTTCAGTTCGAAGTAGTAGAAGCCCCTTAAAAAACGCGCCTCGCCGGCGATACGTTTTTTGTCGGCATCAGAAAGGTCTGTTGCCAGCGCCATCGTGCGCAACACATCGTTACAGCGCTGTATGGCATCAAACTCAAACAAATATTTGGCTGATGCGGCAGTGTTAGAAGTTGTGAGGTTGAACAATTGGATAGGTTGCACATCAGCCGCCCCGTCTGATGGCGAGGAGCCTTTATACCCGTCGCCCGCGGCCATGCTGCCAATAACCCAGTTAGAGGCAGGCGAACGTGTGCCGCCGCTGTTGCCGCCATAGCCATCCAGCAAAGAGTATGCGCCTATTAAAAGGCTCTCCACCCCTTGTTTATTAGCCAGTACCGACGCGTTTAATACGCCCAGCGGCGGTTGGTCTAAGTACGACTTTTTACAGGCATAAATAGTGCTCAGTATGGCTAAACCCACTATGCCGAATAATGTAAAATGTATTTTTTTCATAAACTTATATTTTAAAAAGGTTAGAAAGTGACGTTAACGCCTATGTTGTAATTTTTTTGATTGGCCGGGTAGTTCCCAAAATCTATACCAAAGCTGGTATTATCATTCAGGTTGGAATTTTGCAATTCCGGGTCGAGGCCTGAGTAATTGGTAATGGTGAACAGGTTGGTTGCCAAAGCATATACCCTCAGCTTTTTAATACCTATTTTCTTGAGTACCGGAAAGGGAAGCGTATAGCCCACCGTAAGCGATTTTAAACGCAGGTATGAGCCATCTTCCATGTAAAATGAATTGAATACGCCGGTATTGCTAAAGTTTGCGGATGTTTCTAACCTCGGGATGGTTGCACCAAGGTTATCGGGCCGCCAGGAATTGGTGATGATATCTGCCGTAACGTTACCGCCAAATACTTGCGGGAAGTTAGTCCAGTATTTTACGTAGTTAATCAGTTTGTTGCCGTACGAGCCGTACATAAACACGTTGATATCAAAGTTTTTGTAGCTACCGTTAAGGTTGAAACCACCTGTAAACTTGGGGTTGGGGTTGCCAAAGAAAGTGCGGTCGGCATCGGTAATTTTGTTATCGCCGTTTACGTCCTGGTATTTAAACCTGCCCGGTGCGGCGGATGTTTGGGTTGGTGATGCAGTAACATCGGCAGCATCTTTAAACAGGCCAATTACTTTGTAGCCAAAAAATGCTCCAATTGGCTGCCCCGGCTGC
>CBFGNE010000823.1:0-1859 GCA_965649995.1 uncultured Mucilaginibacter sp. | reverse complement strand
AAAGAAGAAATTAGCGCCATGGCGGCTGATAAATTTATTGCCGAAAAGCTCCGCGTGCCTGTTGGCAGCCCTATTTTATTCAGAAAACGTTTTGTTTTTGACCAGGGGGAGCGCCCAATAGAATTCAACATCGGATACTATAAAGCCGATAGCTTTGTTTACACGGTTGAGAGCACGCGATAAAATGCGTTAAAAGCAGCTGCCGGTAATTATATGCAAAGCGCCCCATCTCACCGGGGCGCTTTCTTCAACTAAATCGCAGGAATGTTCCTCCTGAATTCTAAATGATCCGTTATGGATTTGTCACTAAAATATTTTTGAAGGTTACGTCGCTATGGTCGGTAAAAATGCCCCAGTTTGTTGTTTGCGCTTTATATATGCGGCAGCTAAGGGCTGCTACATTGTTGATATAAACCACCACCATCGAATTTTCTACCACAATATCCACCGCATGGTCGGTGTTCGGTGCAAGGGTTATGGGCACATCATTATCAGCAACTGTTGTTGAAGTTATGGATCCATGCGGCGTTTTATCAAAACTGAACCTGTTTTGCGAGGGCACAAACCGCAGGCTATAAAAATCGTTAAACCCATCACAGGCACCTATCATAAAGCCAAAATCTTTTGCCGAGCTCGCATAATTTACGGTAGCGCTTATTTTGAATTTTTGCTTAGCCACGGGATTGTAGATCACATTGGCAACGTCAAAATCGGCAGGGCTTATCATCCGGTAGGTTTGCTGGCCGGGCACGGTATTGGTTACATTACCCCACTGGCTATCCACTGTAAGCGCATAATTATTGGTTTCGAGGTTGGCCTTTAGCGTATGCGGAATAGTTAAGGCAAGGTCGCCGTTGGCAAGGGCGTAAAGTTTATGCACTGCCATGTTGCCGCCCCATGTCCAAGCCCCTGCATCGGTATGGCCGGCCAAAACGTTGGTCCAGCCGAAAATGTAGTGATCGCCAAATTGGTCTTTTTGAATTTTGCCGGCAAAGAAACTTTTCCCTTCAAAACGGCTTAATCCGGTAGGGTTGCTCCAGGGGCCGCCAACCGACGATGATTTGCGGTAATACATGTACTTGTTTATCTGATCGGAATAAATGAGGTAATAGGTACTGCCAATCTTGATTTCCTGCGGGCATTCCATCATCCAATAATTGGTAGCGCCGCCGTCGTATAAAACGCCTTGATAGGTCCAGTTGTTTAAATTGTTAGAGGTGTATTTTACAATAACACCGCGCATGGTACCGGCTATGGTTTTGCGGGCAGCTACCAGCATATACCAGGTGGTGCCATCCAGAAAAACGTAGGGATCTCGAAAATTATCGTTCTCGTCAAAGCCCTGCCCGGTTGGTACGTTGATGGTATTAAACGAGGTGTTTTTTGTATAGGCCGAAGTAGGGTTGGTTGATGATGCCCGCATAATACCCTCCAATTTGGTACCACAAGAAGTGTAGTTATTGTTATGCCCTGAGTAAAAGGAATAGTATGTTGAGCCACTTTTAACAATGCTTGCGGCGCCTACCGCATTATCCTGCGCACAGGTTGCCGAACTGGAGGAAATGATCTCGCCTGTTGCCGTGTAAGTGAAAAAATTGGTTGTAGTAAACGCATACAACGGGTGCCGCTTGTTGGTAGCATCATTCCAGATATCCTTCAGAAAATACACCACAAACTTATTGGTGGCCGCATCATAAAAAGGAGGCATATCCCCTACCCGGTAACCGTCGGCCGTCATTTTGTAGATGGTGTAGTCGGTTTGTTCGGTTTGCTGCGTACAAACGAGGGCGGCAGTGGAAAGCGCAGTGCCTGCTTTGTCTGTCGTTACGGCTTTTAACACCGGTTTTAGCTGTTTTTCG
>CBFGNE010000822.1:0-1863 GCA_965649995.1 uncultured Mucilaginibacter sp. | reverse complement strand
GGTAAGCCCTGGACAATAGCCATTGCCGATCCCAATCATAAGCAAACTCCTTTTTCGGCATTAAATATCAGCAACATGGCTATTGCCACCTCGGGTAATTACGAAAAATATGCGCTTATCAATGGTAAACGTTATTCGCACACTATCGATCCAAAAACAGGGTTGCCGGTAACTGGTATTAAAAGTGTAAGCGTTATTACCCCAAGCGCCGAATTTGCAGATGCACTGGCCACGCCTATAACTGTTATGGGTGCCAGGGTAGGCCTTAATCTTGTTAACCAGCTCAATCATGTAGCCTGTGTAATTATAACCGACAACGATGCCCTTTATACTTCTGATAATATTAATATAAAATAACCCAACATGAATAAAAAGCCCCTATTGATTGTTGCGTTGGTTTGCCTTGGCTTTATAGCCGGGCTATCATCATGCAAAACGGTAAAGCCTTACCAAAAAAACCGGTTAAACGATTCGGAGATGGAACTCTCGGCACGCAAATCCCAAAAATTCGAGCAAAGCTTTCAGCTGTACCGCGAAGGCGCCTCAGGTGCAAACGGAGGCAAAAGCGGCGGCGGGTGTGGGTGTAACTAATTGTTTAAGCGTTAAAAAATGAGAAAATTATATTTAGGCGTAATTGCTATGTACCTTGGTATATTAGCATCGCACGCGCAAACAAAGCCCGTACCTGTTAAAGACTCTACTAATTACGAAGCACGTAAGCTGAAAATTGATGAAGTAAATTTTGTATCGGCCTACTATAATCAAAATGGAAATAACTCGGCTGTTACAGGTGGTATTGGTACAGAAAAACTTACCGATTTTGCCAACACTATTGACCTGCAAATGTCGCGTTACAGCAAATCGGGAAAGAAGCATACTTTTAATTTTGAGCTTGGCGTAGATACCTATACCTCGGCATCATCTGATAAAATAGACCCCAATAGTATATCATCAGCATCGAGGCAGGATATGCGGATATACCCTTCGTTAAATTGGACGGTATCTGACGATAAAACAGGCAATGCCTTTGGCATAACCGGATCTTACTCGCGCGAGTTTGATTACCAATCCTTTGGCGCGGGTATCAACTTAACTCGTGTATCGAAAGATAAAAACACGCAGTTTGATTTTAAAGCGCAGGTGTTTTTAGATAAATGGAAAGTGATATTGCCGGTTGAACTGCGTCCGCCGGGCTATGGTTCCGGCTCGGATAAGGAAGACCACCTGCCGGTTGATAGCAAGCCGCGTAATTCTTTTAGTACATCCTTTTCACTTTCGCAGGTGATAAGCACACGGCTGCAAATGGCGATAATTGTAGAACCGTCTTACCAGCACGGCCTGCTGGCTACCAAATACCAGCGCGATTATTTTACTGATGGATCTGTACGGGTAGAAAACCTGCCCGATAGCCGTTACAAGCTCCCCATAGGTGTGCGCTTTAATTATTTTTTAGACGACCATTTTATCGTGAGGCTGTTTTACCGATATTATATGGATAACTGGGGCATACGCGCCAATACCGCCGAACTGGAGATACCTGTAAAGCTTACCTCATTTATATCGGTAAGCCCCTTTTACAGGTATAACACTCAAACAGGTACCAGATATTTTGCGCCCTATGGGCAGCATAACCCCAATGATGAGTTTTATTCCAGCGATTACGACCTATCCAGCATGCACAGTAATTTTGTAGGGGCAAATTTAAGGTTAACGCCACCCGGGGGCGTATTAGGATCGCAGCATTTAACAGCCTTAGAGCTGCGCGCCGGGCATTACATGCGCTCCACCGGGCTAAATTCAAATATTGTAACGCTCGCGTTAAAGTTTAAATAAAATTGCGTTTTCTGCACGGGCGGGGTTAAT
>CBFGNE010000821.1:0-1889 GCA_965649995.1 uncultured Mucilaginibacter sp. | reverse complement strand
TTTTACGCATCAATATTGCCCTCCGCTACTTTAAATAATTTTACATCTACGCTTATCGCCTCAAAAATATCCTGCACCCGGCTAATGCTGGTATCGGTTAATAATACCTGCCCAAAATCGTTATTGCTTACCATTTGCATCAGTTTGGTAACGCGGCCTTCGTCAAGCTTATCAAATATATCATCCAGCAACAACAGTGGCTTAAACCCTTTTTTTAGGGTAAGAAAGGTATACTGGGCCAACTTTAGCGCAATTAAAAATGATTTTTGTTGCCCCTGCGAACCAAATTTTTTCATGGGCATGCCATGGATATTAAAAAGCAGGTCGTCTTTATGTATACCGTTGGTGGTACGTTCTAATGCGCGGTCGCGCTCTATATTCTTCTTCAACAGCCCTGCCAGGTTATCGTTTAACAATTGAGATTCATAGGCAAGTTCTACCTGTTCGGCACCGTTGCTAATAAAGCTGTAATGCTGGATAAATATAGGTGTGAAGCTTTCCATAAACTCCCGCCGTTTTTGGAAGATGCGGTTGCCCGATGCGGTTAGCTGCTCATCCAACACAGCGAGCAGCTCCGGGTCGTACCTGCCGGTATCGGCAATCATCTTCAGCATCGCATTGCGGTTGGACAGGAATTTATTGTAGGCGATCAGTTCGTCCAGGTACCGGTTATCGGTTTGCGATATTACGTTATCAATAAACTTGCGGCGGTCTTCGCTACCTTCTATAATGATGCTTATATCGTACGGGGAAATCATTACTAATGGCAACAGGCCAATATGGTCGGCAAGGCGCTGGTAATCTTTCTTATTGCGTTTAAACTGTTTCTTTTGATTCCGCTTTAAGCCACAAGCTACCACCTCTTTGTTGCCATTTTTTTCGAAGATGCCATTGATCATAAAAAAATCGGCACCTTGTTTTATCTGCTGGCTATCTATCGGGTTAAAGTAACTTTTGCACAGGCTAAGGTAATGCACGGCATCAAGCAGGTTGGTTTTGCCTGCGCCATTATTGCCCACAAAAGCATTCACACCGTCGGTAAGCGTAAGCTCGGCTTCGGTATAATTTTTAAAATTCAAAAAGGAAAGTTGTTGCAGGTACATGGAGGTACAAAAATACGGATATTTTTTGTGAGCTTGGCGATTTTACCACAAAGTACGCAAAGGGAGAACACAAAGACACACAAAGCCTGTTAGCTGTTTATTAGATTCTCACATAGGCTCGGAGACGCAAAAGCTTTTGACGCCGATCGTTTTAGATGAAATGATAAATTTATTTTCATTTAGTCAACTGGATAATTCGTATTTGTTGTTCTTTGTCATCTTAGCGCCTTTGCGTGCCCCCTTGGTGCTCTTTGTGGTCGCTACCACGCAAATCTTTGTTCCCTCAGTGGTAAAAGGCTCAACGACCCTTATAATCAGCCAAATCAACCGTTTAATCAACCGAAAATAATTATTTGTTAAAAGTTTTGAAAACCGTAGTTTTGCAAACTTAATTTTTAAATACAGATGTCAGCAACCGAGTTGAAAACAAAAGCTACGCCAGCGAAAACAGAAGCAGTGAAGAGTGGCAGCTTTGTTCAGGAGAACCAAAAAAGCTTATTATTTATAGCGGGTGCTATAGTTTTAATGATAGTAATATACATTGCTTACCTTAAAGTGTACTTAGGCCCACGCGAAGTAAAGGCAGCAAACCAAATACACGTAGCACAAGATTACTGGGCTAAAAAAGATTGGGACAAAGCGATCAAGGGCGCTGACAGTTACCCTGGCTTAGAGCAAATTATAAAAGATTATAGCAACACCAAAACAGCTAACCTGGCTTATTTTTACTTAGGTGTGGCTTATTTAAATAAAGGCGAGTACCGCAAGGCCATTGATAACTTTAAC
>CBFGNE010000820.1:0-1903 GCA_965649995.1 uncultured Mucilaginibacter sp. | reverse complement strand
TTAATTAACATTAAATAAACCTTACCCATCTTCTTTCTCATTAGCTTTAACTAATTTATACATACAACAATGACGAAAGAAGAAATTACATTATGGAAAAAAATTGAAGCGTTCCGGCTGGATGACCCGGGTGCCGGCTTCCAATTTTCTGCGAGACTGGCCAGGGAGAATGGCTGGAGTTCGGCGTACTCGCACCGCGTGATAGCTGAGTACAAGAAATTTATTTTTATGTGCTGCATCAGCCCAACTGGCGTAACCCCGTCCGACCCGGTGGACCAGGCATGGCACCTGCACCTAACGTTCACCCGCTCGTACTGGGTTGATTTTTGCAGGGACACCATCGGGAAGGAGATCCATCACAATCCTACCAAAGGGGGTGTGCAGGAAGCGAAGAAGTTCGACCTGTTTTACACCTCATCGCAGGCGCTTTATATCGATAAATTCGGGACAACACCGCCCGAAGATATCTGGCAAAACAACCAACAGCGTTTCTCGGATATCGATTTTCAGCGGGTGAATATCGGTCGGTACTGGCTGGTCAAAAAGCCCCGGTTTTCCGTGGCAAGGGTTACCTTACTAATGCTGTTTATTGCCTGTGCTACGTTTATACAAGCGGCGGAAGATTACGGCGCGCCATTATTAATGCTTGGTGTCGTAATTGCTGTTACGGTCGGTGTTTATAAGTGGGAATCTGACCCTAATAAGGGGAAGGGCAACAACGACAGAAATGGCAGTGGTTGCAGTACCGCAGGCTGCGGCGGCGACTTTGGCTCGTCTCATCACGGCGGGCATGATGGCGGGCACGGAGGCGATGGCGGGCATAGTGGTTGCGGAAGCGGATGCTCGGGTTGTTCTTCCTCTGGTTGCAGTGGCTGCGGAGGAGGTGGCGATTGACCGTTCTTATTATATCTTCTTATCTCCTCCTATGGTTTTGATGTAATGCCCGTTAAGGGCAATTTTTTTTATCCACCAGTAAACGGGAGGATCAATCAGCACACAAACCGTCATCGGCAGGGTCATAAAATGCTTCTACGCTGGTTAATAAATCCGCTCTGCCATCTTCGTTCACTCGTATAGTTTCCCGGTAATAAGGATGATGGCATCCAAACGCAGCATAAGTAAAAACCGTTACTATATAAAAATTGTCAGTTTTAATTACATCGGAAACAACGGGTTTGTCTACAAATCTATATTTCTTTTTCTTATAAAAATCCTCAAACACGGCAAAGCCATCGCAGTAAAGTATAGCATAAGCAAGCGCTTCTTCTTTTGTTGTAATAGGGGCATACATTTTTTGCAAGTCGAGCCGGTTATTGATCAATGTAAAGCCTTTCGGGCCTTTGACAACTATTTTTCTTAATTGTGTTGTAAGGCCTCCGGTCATCCAATCAGTGTCTTTCGTTAGTAATTTGTAGTCATCGCCATATATCAGTTGAATACAGGTTGCTATGGGATAATCAGGCGTCAACCCACCTAAATGGTCGGGTGGTATCGTCATGAAAACATCAAAACGCTTATTTAATTGTTTGTAAACGCTGGTGTCAATTTGTTTGGTTTGCAGGTGTTTTAGGCTCTGGTCGGGGCGTTGGCAGCCGAATAGATATAAATTGACAATTATTACACTCAACAACAGGTAAGGTGGTTTTGCTGGCATAGGTTTGATTTATACTAAGCTAAGTGGTTATGCTCGCAATTTCAAAAAAAAAGCGACAGGTTACCCCATCGCTATTTTATATGTTTTGCTAATCTTTAGCCTTTAACCTCTCACCTCGAACCGCTCCTTCAAAAACTCACCAGTAAAGCTGTTTTCTTTTTTGATCAGATCTTCGGGTAGGCCTTCAAATACAACGTTACCGCCACGGTTACCACCTTCGGGGCCGATATCTACCACCCAGTCGGCACA
>CBFGNE010000819.1:0-1904 GCA_965649995.1 uncultured Mucilaginibacter sp. | reverse complement strand
GATGTTGCCAAACGGTTGGCCTCGCTATCCGTATCGGCAGCAACAACGTTAATACAGCTCAATACATACGGTTTATCCAAAAACGCCGATGGTTTAAAGTTTTGGCGGTATAGCTCAATAGCTTCTAAAAAGTAAGTGGGGGCAAAGTGGCTGGCAAAGGCGTAGGGTAGGCCTTTTGCGGCAGCTAACCGTGCGCTATCCGTGCTGGACCCTAATATCCATATGGGTATATCCAGGCCTTCGCCGGGTATGGCGCGTACTTTGCTATTTGCATTATCTGCAGAAAAGTACGTTTGCAAGCGCTCCACATCCCGCGGGAAGTTAAATGCCGCATTCATGTTTTCGCCGCGGATAGCCAGGGCAGTAACCTGGTCGGTGCCGGGGGCACGACCAAGCCCAAGGTCAATTCTGCCTGGGTATAAAGAGGCCAGTGTACCAAATTGCTCGGCAACCACCAGCGGCGCATGATTGGGCAGCATCACCCCGCCCGAGCCAACCCGGATGGTTTTTGTGCCGCCTGCTATGTATCCGATTAGTATGGTAGGAGCGGAGCTGCCTACGTTCATCATATTATGATGCTCGGCAAACCAATAACGGGTGTAGCCCAATTCTTCGGCATGCCGGGCAAGCGCAAGGCTTTTAGGAAAAGTGTCCGCAGGTGTTTGCCCTTGTACTACTGTTGCAAGGTCGAGTACGGAATAAGGTATATTATTTAGTGTAGATGGCATTATTTTTAATATTATCAAATCAAAATTACATGTTACGGGTTGTACCAATTGTCATGAAGTTATAAATGACTTTACATACACAAAGTTTATAACACAGTGTGCGTAAATTATAAGTGTTTGTTTTACACTGTAACTACAAATCTTTGTGTATCTTCGCAGATTGATTTGGAGCAACGAAATACAAACACTTCTTGATTTAGGTTTATACAGTAAACATTACAAACATTTGCTCTTTTCGTTTATAAGCAATACTTATCTCCGAATCGTACCAATACATTATTATTCTGATCACATTTCTTTTTTTACCCGCCAATACAGCTTTAATATTGGCTTAACAGTTGAACATTTTTTTATATGAGACAGCTTAAGATATCACAATCCATTACCAACCGCGAATCGCAATCTCTGGATAAGTATTTAACCGAGATAGGCAAGGTAGACCTTATTACTGCACAGGAAGAGGTTATACTTGCGCAAAAGATACGCGAGGGCGACCAGGCAGCATTAGAACGTTTAACAAAAACGAACCTGCGCTTTGTGGTATCGGTTGCGAAACAATATCAAAACCAGGGCCTTACACTGGGCGACCTGATAAACGAAGGCAACTTAGGTTTAATAAAAGCTGCAAAACGTTTTGATGAAACCAAAGGCTTTAAATTTATTTCGTACGCTGTATGGTGGATCCGCCAGTCGATTTTATCGGCCGTTGCAGAGCAAAGCCGTATTGTGCGCTTACCTTTGAACCAGATAGGTTCGTTAAGCAAAATAAACCGCTCCGCATCAAAACTGGAGCAGACTTTAGAGCGCCAGCCAACTCCTGAGGAATTGGCTGATGATTTGGAAACCACCACCGAGCGTATATCCGATTCGTTATCAAACTCGGGCCGCCAGGTTTCTATGGATGCACCTTTCATCACCGGCGAAGAAAATACCTTGTTGGATGTTTTGCAAAGCACCGATGCCGGTACCGATAGCGAACTGATGACAGATTCGCTTACGCAGGAAATAAAACGCTCGCTGAATATTTTAGCGGAGCGCGACAGGCAGGTTATTGTATTGTTTTTTGGCCTGAACAACAATGCAGCGCATTCACTGGAAGAAATTGGTGAAAAATACAATTTAACCCGCGAGCGTGTACGCCAGATAAAAGATAAAGCGTTGCAACGTTTGCGTCAT
>CBFGNE010000818.1:0-1914 GCA_965649995.1 uncultured Mucilaginibacter sp. | reverse complement strand
TGAAAGAAAAAGCTGCGCCGTCTATTTTTCCGTTGGTTATTGCAATGTCGCCTTGCGGAGAGGACCCATAGCCGGTGAGGGAATTATTTTCTGCTTTGAAGGTATAAGTAATGGCTATTTCATCGCCGCCCGGCGTAAGCGCCCTGCCCGACCATTTGCCGGTAAGCCCGCCCAAAGTGGAGAAGCTAAGGCCAGTGCAGCAAATAAACCCCGCAGCAAAAAGGAAAATTGATTTATTGTATTTTGGTAAAGCGTTCATTATAAGTGTGTTTAAATTGATTTGTGTAAGTGTGGGCAGAATATTTTATTTAACCAGCAGTTGCGATACTTTCCGGTACAGCCAGGGGCTTAAAAAAATGGCGAGGTAAATGAGGCTGATCCAAGGCTGGTAATCCACATAAAACTCATGCGCCGGAAAGGCATAAGGGTGGCTGGGGAGTACAAAGCAAAGCCAATCTACCACCATTGCGGCCAGTAGCCATAGCAGGGCAAGCTGCCAGGTTTCGCCAGCTTGTTGCGTGTCGCTTTTTTTAGCTGCCGGTTTTTTAAAATAGATCCGGGCAAATAGGGGCCATATGATCAGCATAACCAATACATGATAGGGCACTGTTGCCAAAAAAGCTTCAGATTTTAGTACGGATACACCGGGCGGCGGTTGAGGTGTTTTGTATATCACTTGGTACGCTACCGATATGCCGGTTGCCAATACAGAAACAAGGAGGTAAGCGGCTGCGAACAATAATAATGCGCGGGTGAGATTTAACTTCATTTTTAGATTGATTTTGTATTTTATTTTTTTGCAAGAATACCCGGTTTGCCGCCGCTGTTGGTTACATTAGGCGGATTAATAGTTACATAAAAAGGAATTATGGCGTTCACCATGACACATGTTCCCGCAGGGCAACTTGCGGATGCGAATGATTTCTTCCTGAAGGGTTTTGACGGCGATATGTTGGTTGAACGATCGGTAGATATTAACAATACCCTTGTTAACGGGCACTCACACGAATGGTATTTCGATGGCATCAGGATGGCATATTCCGATCTGCGCTTTACCCGCCCCGAACCCTTAAAATGGGACTACCATATCGATATAGACCTTATAACCTTCCAAATCAATATCGATGGGACCATATTAATGGAAACCCGCGACGGTGCCACCGTACCTTTTATTAATAGCAGGCAGCACAATCTTTTTTACTCCCCCGGCAATGACGGCGACGGTGGCTACCTTAAAAGCGAGCGGTTACGGTCGTCCATGTTTTTTATGCAGTTCACCAAAGAAGCGTTTCTGCGCCTAACCGCTGATGCCAATGAAGCGCTAACCCAATTTAACGAAAGCGTAATGGGTAATATGCCGGCTACGCTTTCGACTAATAACCTGCCGGTGGGCGGAGCGATGCTGAGCACAGTCAAAAGCATCATCAATTGCCCTTTTGAAAAAGACCTGAAGAAGATGTACCTGCACTCGAAAGCCATCGAGTTTTTGGTTTTACAGGCTGAAGCGTGTAACAAAGAAGGTAATATGCCTGTTAGGTATATTACCAGCCCATACGAAAAAGAATGTATGGTACAAGCCCGCGATTACCTGGTGGCCAATATGGACAATCCCCCAAGCTTATCTGCGCTTGCAAAAATATGCGGAGTGAATGAGTATAAACTAAAACGTGGGTTTAAAGAAACGTTTGGTACTACCGTCTTCGGGTACTTATCTGATGCCCGGCTGGAACTTGCAAAAGAGGATATTATAAGTAACAGGAAAAGCTCCGCCGAAATTGCCACGGAGCTGGGCTATTCCTCGCCCCAGCATTTTAGTAATGCATTTAAAAAGAAATTCGGCCTGTCGCCCAATCAATTCAGGAAATGATTTTATAAAGAGTTGCGGCTAATATTGTTTAAACTTCTATAGTCGTC
>CBFGNE010000817.1:0-1936 GCA_965649995.1 uncultured Mucilaginibacter sp. | reverse complement strand
AGCAGCGCCACCAATAAGGGCTGCCCTGTTTTGCATATTCCTCAACCCCGATCCTCCGGCCGCTAAGGCATCGTAAGAGAAGCCAGCGCCATCATCTGCCACAATTAGGGTGAATAGCTCGGGAGAATACATCAGATTAATTTTAAACTGTTTTGCCCCCGCATGTTTAAGTGTATTATTTAGTGCCTCCTGGAAAATTCTGAAGATAACCAGTTCCCGCTCGTCGCCCAAAGCAAAAACCGGCCCCTGCACTTCAAGCGTAGATTCCATTATACCGCTTTTGTTTATCCGGTCAGCCTCTATCCCAATGGTTTTTGCCAATCCCAACTGGGCAATATGCTCAAAACTAAGGCTTTTGGAAAGGTCGCGCAAATCGGTAATGGCCTGCGATACCAGCTTACGGCTCTCGTCTACCTTACTGGCCCGTTGCTCCTCGGTTATGTTGCCTGTAAGTGCCAGGTTCAGCTTAACAAACGACAGCACCTGGGTGATGTTGTCGTGTATCTCGCGGCTTACATAATTAAGCGTTTGCTCCTGCATCTCTATCTGCGTTTTTAGTAGCTCCTGGCTAAAAGCGGCTTTAAGCTGCTCCTGCTCGGTGATATGATTATTATGCTTGCGCTGATAAAAAAACAGGAAACCAATAATAAATATCCCCAGCAACAGCAATATGATGGTGCCCGCAATGATAATTACAACAACCGACTCGTCGTTTTCCTGAAGCATAAAAATGAAACCGTTAAACAGGAGTATAATATAGCAATAGATATGTTGGCAATGCCCCTAAAAAGCAGGAAATACTGATAATTATTTTTGTAGGCCATATACGCAAACGACGAGAAGAACAGGAAGTTGATAAGGCAGAAAAAAAGCAGCCCGGTGTTTAACCAAAATCCGGGCATGCGAATGATGGTGAGTTGTGTGGTTGTGAAATTCATTAGTTCGTAAAAGTATAAACAAGACGAAATAATAATAACAACATACTGCAGCAAAATTGTAACGGTATCCAGGTCCCAAAAACCCTGGAAAAACGCCATATTAACGGCTGAACATAGAAGGATTAGCCCGATAGCCCATTTGATCCTCTTTTGAAACACCGGCGTTTTAAGCAGTTTGAGCAAAAATACGCTGTAGAACAAGAACGATATCGTCATGGAGATATTAGAGATCCAGAGATTTCTGTGATTAATATTGAACACATTATATATAGCTGCTACTTCGTATAAAACAATATACAGCATATAAGGCACAAAGTAACGGTACTGCGTATGCTTCATTTGCCGGTACTGTACTGCAGCAACAACAAATGCCAGCACCTCGAAAAATAGATAAAGGCTATCGAGCATCCCCATTAAGGTACGTATTTTGTGTATTAACAGTTAGCGCTTGGCGGGCATAATTTGCCTTGATCCATCCCCAGGCCCTCGCCCGACCCATCGCCGCCGGCACTAGCTGTTAATAACGATTTTGCAGCCATGGTGGTAGTTTCGGTATCGTCTTTAAGCATATCCTTACCACCGGCGGTAGCGACTAAAACAACCATCAGTTTATTATCGTAGTGGGGCGCCACATCATCCGGCATCGGAAATATCTTATGGTCGTGTACGCCGAAATAGATCTTCAGTCCATCGCTGCCGGGATTAGCGGCAAACAAGGCATCTATACGGGCCTTATCGAAATACACGCTTTTAGTATCGTTCTTTTTCGGATGTTTTTTGTCTGAGCAATCAATTTGGCGGTGTGCGCCGTCACGATCTAAAATTTGTACGCGCGCAAAGAAATTGGCCGATAATGCTTCCAGTTGCTTTTTGGTGACACCACCATTCGGAGAAGCTCCGTTTGGTTTGTTTTCTGTTGTAGTTGATGACATGGTTAGGGAGTTTAAATATTAGGTTAGGGATTAATTTTTATTATCCCTAAACTCTAAATTAATTAG
>CBFGNE010000816.1:0-1956 GCA_965649995.1 uncultured Mucilaginibacter sp. | reverse complement strand
TATTGGTGTCCTTATCCTTAAAAGAGTCAAGGATATGCTCGCCCGCGTACAGCAGCGAATCTCGGTAGGCAAGTTTTTGGTTGTACTGCAGTTCGCCCTTTTCTATTTTATCCATCACACCGCTCAGGATGCTCACTTTAATCATACTGGCGGTAGGGAACAGTGTATCCTGGTTAATGGCCACGGTTTTGCCCGTTTTAAGGTTCTGCACGTAAATGCCCACCTGACCGTTGAAGCCCTGTACAGCGGATTGCAATTGTTCGGTTAGCTTTTTATCGGTTTGGGCTAAGGCGGCGGTGGTGATGAAAAGGAAAATAGCGAGGAGAAGGTGTTTCATGGAGGGTTGGTTTTGATGGAAATAAAGTTATGAAATTTTTAATTACCGGCGAGTCGTTGCGAGCGATAGCGCGGCAACCGCCTGTAAGCATAGCCGCTTTGCAAATCCGCCCTGCTCGCCGAGGATTGCTTCTACGCTTCGCTTTCTCGCAACGACGCAATTTATTAGCTCCTCCCAAATCCCTATCTTTGCAGCTATCTATGAAATACCTGCGCTGGCTTTTGTTGCCGTTTTCGATATTGTATGGCTTGGTAGTGGTGCTGCGCAACTGGTTTTATGATGCCGAGCTGTTTAAAAGCCAGGAATTTGATTTGCCCGTAATATCTGTAGGTAACCTGGAAGTAGGAGGCGCCGGCAAAAGCCCCATGACGGAGTATTTGGTACGCCTGCTAAAAACCGATTTTATACTAGCTACCCTAAGCCGCGGTTACGGCCGTAACACAAAAGGCTTTCTGACTGCATCTGCCACATCAACCGCCACCGAAATTGGCGACGAGCCGGCACAGTTCAAGCATAAATTCCCGGATGTCACCGTGGCCGTTTGCGAGGACCGAGTTGCAGGTATCGAACAATTAAAAACATCTCATAACCTCATTGTTTTGGACGATGCTTACCAGCACCGTGCCGTAAAACCCGGTTTCAGCATTTTGCTTTTCGATTATAACAAACTACCCGATCCGCATTTCGTGCTACCCGCGGGGAACCTGCGCGAGCCTTTTAGCGGCAAATGGCGTGCAGATATGATGGTGATAACCAAATGCCCGCCCACCCTCTCTGAAGAAGAGAAAACCAAATGCTATTACCGCGTAAACCCGAAAAGCTGGCAGCCGCTGTTTTTTACTTCGATAGATTATTTGCCTTTACAGGATATGCAAGGGCATGCCGTTGGCTATAAAGTTGATGCCGATACCACGGTTTTCCTGCTAACGGGTATTGCTAATGCGGCACCGCTGGCTAATCATATAAAAACCGCCACTGCTAATATCATCCACCATAATTATCCCGACCATCACCAGTTTACCTTAAAAAATATCGCTAAACTTGCTGCTGAGTTTTCTGCTTGCAAAGCACAAAAAAAAGTAATTATCACAACAGAAAAGGATGCGCAGCGTTTAGGGGTACACGAGTTGATGGCGGGCGTGTCGCGCTTGTTTGTTTTGGTAATACCGATAGGCATCCGGTTTTTAAGCGGTACGCAAGAGAGCTTCGATAAATTAGTAACAGATTATGTTAGAAAGTATACAGAATAGCACCAACTATATAAAGAAACGCATAGGAGATTTTGTGCCCGAGTGCGGTATAATCCTTGGCACAGGCCTTGGCGCTTTGGTTAACGAAATTGAGATAGAGAAACAGCTGATGTACAGCAATATCCCCGATTTCCCGATGTCGACGCTCGAATTCCATTCGGGTAAACTGATATTTGGAACCCTGGGAGGCAAAAAGGTAGTGGCCATGCAGGGCCGCCTTCATTATTATGAAGGGTACACTATGCAGCAGATCACATTACCTGTACGGGTGATGAAACTGCTTGGTATACAAACGCTGTTTGTTTCAAATGCCAGCGGATCGCTTAACCCTGCATTTAAAAAAGGCGACCTGATGGTGATAGAAGACCA
>CBFGNE010000815.1:0-1968 GCA_965649995.1 uncultured Mucilaginibacter sp. | reverse complement strand
CATTAACTTACCTTAAGAATTATCCCGGTACGGAAAATATAGAAGTGGTGATATTTGGCAAAAACAAACGGTTTGATACCTCCACCCTGCCGTTCCCTGTTCATCAGTTAAATATTATTACATCGGCAAGCGACCTGGCCGAGATCTATAGCCTGGCAGATGTTTTCCTGCTGCCATCTATAGAAGACAACCTGCCAAATACCATTATGGAAGCCATGGCTTGTGGCACGCCTGTTGTGGCTTTTGATACAGGGGGTATTCCTGATATGATAGATAATGGGGTTAACGGCTACCTTGCAGCCTTTAAATCGTCGGCCGATCTGGCAGCAGGCCTTAATTATGTTTTAACTGCAAACAACCCGGCAACGTTATCAAACGCGGCCAGGGAAAAGGTGCTGCGCGATTTTAATAACCAGAAAGTGGCGGGGCAATACATCGGCCTTTACCAATCGGTTTTGAAAGGAGCAGTGATATGAAGCCTACCCTTTCGGTAATTACCGTGGTTTATAATAACATGGCGGATATAGGCCGTACCATGCTTTCGGTATTAAACCAAACCTATCCTTCAATCGAATATATCGTAATAGACGGCGGCTCTGCCGATGGCACGCTGGATATCATCAACACCTATAAAAACCGCATTGCCAAACTGATCAGCGAGCCGGATAAAGGCATTTACGATGCCATGAACAAAGGGCTTGCACTGGCAACCGGCGATTATGTACTATTCATGAATTCGGGAGATGAATTCTACGCCGCTGATACGGTTGAAAAAGTTTTTGGCACGGCAGACGGTGCCGACATCTACTACGGCGAAACCGAAATGGTAAATGCCCGCCGCCAAAGCCTGGGCCGGCGCCGCCATAAAGCCCCCCGTAAATTTAACTGGCGAAGCTTTAAATTTGGCATGAGCGTAAGCCACCAGGCCATCTACATCAAACGCTACTTAGCCCAACCCTACGACCCGGCGTACCAGCTAAGCGCCGATATCGACTGGATAATCCGCGCAGCAAAAAAGGCAAAGAAGATAGTTAAGGTTGATGGTTATGTTGCCAAATATTTAATTGGCGGCATGTCTAAAGCCAAACACCGCCAAAGTTTAGAGGAGCGTTTCGCTATTATGAAAAAGCATTATGGTTTGCTGCCAACGGTTTTTAACCACCTGGTTATCGCTTTCAATTTGGGCTGGTACTGGTTAAAGAACAGGCGCACAAACGATTAATCGCTAACGATTGATCCTGCTCTGAAAAAGGATACACATTGTACTGCGTTGCTGTACTGCAAATGGTAAATACGCCGCATCCCCCCACATTTTTCGTAAAATTTATTTACCTGTGTTTACACAGGGGCAGCACACAAAAAGTATAATTTTTTTAATTACAAATTAAAAATGGCATAGTGGTTGCATATACTCCATCAAACAAATTATAAAACATCACCATGGAAACTACCACAGAAAAAGCAGTAGAAGTATTAAACGACCTGATAGAAATTAACAACGACCGTATAGACGGTTTCACCCGCGCCGCTAAAGACTTGGGCGAAGGCGATGCCGACTTAAAAGCTGTTTTTGACAAATTTGCCAGCGACAGCCGCCAAAATGTGCAGGAACTAAGCGCAGCCGTTGGCCAAACAGGTGGCGAATTAGAAACCGGCAACTCGGTATCGGGTACGTTACACCGTACCTGGCTGGATGTAAAAGCTACATTTAGCGGGCACGACCGCAAAGCCATCCTTTCGGAATGCGAGCGCGGCGAGGATGCGATTAAAAGAGCATACCGCGATGCCTTAGCCGAAGACAACGGGTTATCTCAGGAGCAAGCTTCGTTAATTGCTACACAACAGCAAGTTATAAACGAGGGTCACGATACCATTAAAGCCTTAAGAGACGCGCAAGTGTAAGCCAATCACTTATTTTTTAATACAAAAGCCGTTTGGGTGCAACCCAGGCGGCTTTGTTGTTAATTA
>CBFGNE010000814.1:0-1995 GCA_965649995.1 uncultured Mucilaginibacter sp. | reverse complement strand
GATGTAGGTAAGCAGGGTAGCCGCGGTAATTACACGGTCGCGTTCTAAAACGGCCAGCTGCTCGGCCATATTCTTCAACTGGCGAACATTGCCCGGCCAGGTATAATTAATAAGCACCTGCTGCGCATCCTCATCAAGCTGGATAGGCGGCGTGCGGTACTTATCGGTAAAATCTGCAGTGAATTTGCGGAACAGCAGGAAAATATCTTCCTTCCTGTCGCGCAGGGGCGGTATCCGCAGCGGAACAGTGTTTAAGCGGTAGTACAAATCCTCGCGGAACTTCCCTGCTTTCACCGCATCGTAAACATCCACATTGGTGGCGGCAATAACCCGCACGTTTGTTTTCTCTACCTTGGATGAGCCTACGCGGATGTACTGGCCCGATTCCAACACGCGCAGCAGGCGCGCCTGGGTGCCCAAAGGCATTTCGGCAATCTCATCCAAAAAGATGGTGCCGCCGTTTACGGTTTCAAAGTAGCCTTTGCGTTCGCCAACGGCACCGGTGTAAGCGCCTTTTTCGTGCCCGAATAGTTCGGAGTCGATAGTACCCTCGGGGATAGCCCCGCAGTTAACCGCTATAAATGGCCCATGCTTGCGCGGGCTCATCTGGTGGATGATGTGCGAAAACACCTCCTTGCCGCTCCCGCTTTCGCCGGTAATTAATACCGAAATATCTGTTGGCGATACCTGGTTAGCTATATTTATTGCCCGGTTTAGCAATGGCGAATTGCCAATGATACCGTAGCGTTGTTTTATTTCTTGTATATCCATAAAGTTAGAAGCAAGAGTTAAGAGCCAAGAATTAAGACTTCGGCTCCTTATTCAAGATATATTCTCTAAAAGAAAAGAGCATCTTTTGGACTTCCGAAACAAGCTCCAGGCATGCTTTTAGCTTGACTGCCTTTCCATAGTTCCGTCGCTCGCATATTAATAGTTGGGTTTCTAACTCGAATGAAGACGAAATAGAAATGGATAAAAATTCGCCGAAGTGTTTGTCCGTATTTTTACCGGAACCTTCAGCGATATTTGATGGTACTGAACAGGAGCTTCTGTTGATTTGATCGATAAGGTTGAAGCGTTCATCAACAGGCAAGTTTTCGCAGTAGTCAAAAGTTATATCTGTAAGGTCCATCGATTTCTGCCAAACCTTTAAGTTTTTAAAATTGTGCCTCATAATATCTTTTCTTGTCTCTTGATTCTTGCCTCTTGATTCTTGTCTCTCTCCTCTACTAAACTATTCTTCCTATCAACGTTGCCGATGTAGTGCGCTCTACTAATACGTTTGCGTATTGGCCGGGCTTGTACCCTTCTGTTACCGGGAATATCACCATGGCGTTTTGGTCGCTGCGGCCGCAATAATCGTTGTTCGATTTTTTGGAGAAACCTTCTATCAGCACTTTCTCTACCCGGCCCAAACGTGCCTGCATGCGGTAAAACGAGTATTGCTGCTGCTTGGCTACTATCTCGGCCAAACGTGCTTGTTTTACTGCTTCGGGTATATCATCGGCATAACGCTTGGCCGCTAAAGTACCCGGGCGCTCGCTGTATTTAAACATGTAGGCAAAATCGTATTTTACGTAATCCATCATGCTCACGCTGTCGTTATGCTCCTCGTCGGTTTCGGTACAAAAACCGGTGATCATATCGGTAGAGATGGCGCACTCGGGTATTATCCGGCGGATGGCATCAATACGGTTGATATACCAATCGCGGTCGTAAGTGCGGTTCATCAACTCCAGTATGCGGCTGTTGCCGCTTTGCACCGGCAGGTGTATGTAGTTGCAAATATTATCGTATTTGGCAATGGTGTACAAAACCTCGTCGGTAATATCTTTTGGATGGGAGGTGGAGAAGCGAACCCTTAAGTCGGGGCTAACCAAAGCAACCATTTCTAACAGGTTGGCGAAGTTGACGGTAGCCCCCTCTAAATCTCCCCCGGTAGGGGAGACTTTTTGATTTGCGTCACCTTCTCCTAAAGCCCTCCCTTCCGGGGAG
>CBFGNE010000813.1:0-1996 GCA_965649995.1 uncultured Mucilaginibacter sp. | reverse complement strand
AGTTGGGGTAAGTGTACAACCTTATTTGAAACTTCCGATGGGCGATGTTGGTGCAAGCGCAGTAAAGCTGCAATCGGCAGGTGTAGCCGTAGGTTTAAGCTGGAACATCAATTCATTGACAAAACCATAGTATATGAAATATATCCTAATTGTTTTTTTGATATGCATGGGTGCTTATACCCTGGCAGCCCAAGATCTGCACACTTGTAAAAACGCCAGTATCAGCCTGTTCTCGTCTGCGCCACTGGAGGATATAGCTGCTAACACTTCAACAGGAACTTCGGTTTACAATGCCACTACCGGCGAGTTGGTGTTTAGCGTTAATATTAGCTCGTTCCGGTTTAAAAAATCATTAATGCAGGAGCATTTTAACAGCGACTACATGGAAAGTGATAAATACCCTAAAGCCACATTTAAAGGAAAAATACAACAGCAAATTGATATAACTAAAAATGGTAACTACCCGGTAACTGTAGCGGGCGAACTGGATATACATGGCGTTAAGCAACCCCGTACCATTGCAGGAAACATCACCATAAATAATGGCAATATTAATATGGCTTCAGAATTTATGGTTAAATGTGTAGACCATCGTATTGATATCCCTAAACTGGTATTTCACAACATTGCCGAAACCATAAAAATGAATGTATCTGCAACCTATACCCCGGTAAAAAAATCATAATTCAAACACATAAACTACACAACAATGAAAATCACGCTAAAACATACTCTTATTTTATTGACCCTGCTGGCGGCAGGCATTAAACTTAAAGCACAAACTGCCGAGTCGCTTTTAAAATCCATGGAGGGGCAGGAAGCCGCTGACCGTGTAGTAATATTTAAAGCAAGCCGCCTGATAAGCCAGCGAAGCACCGAAATGATCAAAAAACAAAATTTAAACTTTTTGATCGTACACCGCTTTGGCGATATTGCGGGCAATCTTGGCGGCCCTCAAACGGCATTTGGTTTGGATAGAGTTAATGATGTTTATTTTGGCTTTGAGTACGGCATAAGTGATAGGCTTAATATCGATTTTGGCCGCAGCACCATAGGACAGTTACTACAGTTGGGGTTAAAGTATGCCGTATTGCAACAAACATCTGATGATAGATCGCCATTTGCATTAACGTTGATAGGCGAAGCTGGCATACGCCCATATGGCAATTTCCAAACATTTGAAGGCCGGGCCTCTTACTTATTGCAGGCAGCTATAGCGCGTAAATTTTCGCCGGGTTTATCGTTGCAGTTAGCGCCAACTTTTGTACGCAACAACACACCCTATCCATTAATGCCCGGTAGCGAGCAGCAGTTTTTTGCTTTACAGGCGGCGGCACGTATAAAGTTGAGCAAACGCATGGGCGTATTATTGGATTATGCACACACTTTCTCTGATCTGCGAAACAACAATATAAATTTCCAGGACCCCATAGGTGTGGGATTAGAGATGGAAACCGGCGGGCACGTATTTACAGTGAACGTAACCAACACTAACGCTATATCAGGCATCAATTATCTGAGCAATCCGGCATTCCGATTCTCGCAAGGGCAATACCGTTTAGGTTTTACAATTTCAAGGATGTTTGATTTTGGGCCGAAGAATAAAAAATAACTCTTTCCCTTTATTAATTCAAGCCTCTTCAATTATAGAAGAGGCTTTTTTGATTATACCTCGTTAGCCACCTTTGCAAACTTGTTTCTATATTCAATTGGGGTAAGGCCGGTTATCTTCCTGAAAATATCCCTGAACGCTTTGGTGTCGGTATAGCCTACGTCATACATAACTTCGGTTACATTCTTGCGCGATGCTTCAAAAAACTTTTTGGCGGCTTCTATGCGTACGCGTTGTATGTATTCAATGGGCGAGTTGGTGGTGGCCTCCTTAAACCGTCGCTCAAAAGTGCGGCGGCCAATATTTTCCAGGTTTGCCAGATCTTCTACAGTGATCTTATCTTCATAGTTTTTTTCTATGTAGTCCTGCACCTTTTGAATATCA
>CBFGNE010000812.1:0-2035 GCA_965649995.1 uncultured Mucilaginibacter sp. | reverse complement strand
CCCCGGTTTTGGTATGCGGAAACTGTAGCCGCCACTGTAATAGGCCAGGCGGGGCAGTTCGCGTTTACCCAGTATGTTCAGGAATTTGCTCCAATCTTCGTTATATAACGCCCTTGCCTTGGCAGTATCCCGTTCGGTAGTCCACGATGGGTCTTTTGCCCAGGCACGTTCCGCGAGACCTATTAGTTTCGGGAATATCATGTAATCCATCCGCTCGGCAGTTTTTACGGTTTCGCTCCATAAAGCGCCCTGCAACCCTATGATGTTTTCTTTGCCATAATCGGTAAGGCGTTGTTTGCCCACAAACAGGTTGCGGTTTATCGGCAACCCGTTTTTGTCTACGTCGGCGTTTTTAAAGTAATCGTAAGGGATAAACGAGAAGAATTTATCTATCCCCAAATAGGCGCCCCAATAATAACCCGGCTCATCAAACGATTTGTAGTTGGCCATATCGAAATACAGGTTGGTAACGCAGGTGAGCACCACTTTATAGCCACCATTAGCCAGCTTGTAAGCCAGGTCTTCCTGCCCGTCGCCTAAAACGTTGTTCCAAACATCTACTTGCATGCCCTCATTTACAAACTGTGGGTTAGGGACGTAGGTAGCTTGCCCATCTACCAGGGTTTTGCGCAAAGCCATTTCTTCCCAGCCGGAAAGTTTTATGTTACGTTTCTTCAAGATCTCGTTCACCTTGCCATAAAAGTAAAACCACAGGTCGCCGGTGTTTTTTATTTCGGGGTGGGTAGCTTTTAGGGCAAGGTACGCCGGCGATTTTTCCCAAACATGCGCCGGTACCTCGTCGCCGCCAAAATGGATGGCGGGCAATGGCGCGTTAGCTTCTTTGTAGATATTTACCAGGTCGCCTACCACTGTTTCGATATAGTTGTAGGTTGATGGCAGCGATACATCTATCACGTTATCATTCCAGTATTGTACAGAGCGGTAATCCGATTTGTCATTCATATCGCGCAGCAAATTACGTTCTGCGCCTGCTTTATCGCCGGCTGCCAGCAAACGTTCGTAACGGGCATCCATCGCTTTGATAGAAGCACGGGCGTGGCCGGGGGTTTCTATCTCGGGGATTACGGTTACATGGCGCTCATTGGCATACTTTAATATTTCAATATAATCAGCCTTGGTATAAAAACCGGTGCCGGCGGTATTGCTGAAATCGGGGCCGGAGCCATGGGAGGCCGGCAGATTGGTTTTGCTATCCAGCGAGTGCCCGCGTTTGGAGCCAAGGGCTGTAAGCTCCGGCAACGATGGTATTTCAATGCGCCAGCCTTCATCATCGGTAAGGTGCATGTGCAGGGTATTTAGCTTATACACCGCCATCAGGTTTATCAGTTTTAATACCTGCTGTTTGCTTTGGAAGTTACGCGCAACATCAAGCATTACCGCACGGTACGGAAAGCGCGGTGCGTCGGCAACCTCCAAACAAGGAACGGTTATCGCTGCCTGTGCTTTTGCCCACGGTGCGGCACTAAGCGATGTTTTAAACGACTGGATACCGTAGAATAAGCCCGCAGGTGTTGCGGCGCTTATCGTCATGCCATCGGGCGTTACGCTTAGCCTATACGCCTCTGCGCCAAGGGAGGCGTCCTTTTTAAATGCTATCTTTTTTGTTGCCGATGTTCCTTTTAGTTTGCTGCCGAGCAGCTTTTCTATTCCGTTTATAAAATACCGCTTCTCGTTTTCGAATAATGGGTCGCTTACTATGACAACCGCGTTGGTTATAATAAAACTGCCGGTATTTTCCTGGTAGCTTACTGGTGTAGGGATAATTTTTTGCAGTTCCGCAGCCGGGATATCCAGTATGGTTTTATTTTGATTGTAGATGATCTCTGGTGTTATCAAACCCTGGTAAGTAGGGTTGTACGGCTTCACCGTGAAATCGCCAAGGGCATAACCTTTGGATGGTTCGGCATCCCAAACTAAATACGGGCCTTCAATGGCATCGGTAAAGTTCACCACCGGCGATTCGCATACGTATTCTATCCGGCCGCTTTCGCCCGGTTTTATAGCGGCGAACCCT
>CBFGNE010000811.1:0-2038 GCA_965649995.1 uncultured Mucilaginibacter sp. | reverse complement strand
TCTACCATTATGGGCACCTCGGTCTTAATGGCGTTCTTCATGTTCTCCAAAATGATGGGCTATACAATCTCCACTTCGTAATGCGGCACATCAAACACCAACTCATCATGCACCTGCATCGTCATGCGGGCATCCAGCTTTTGAGCTTTAAACTCGCGGTGGATATTGATCATCGCAATTTTTATCATATCCGCAGCGGACCCCTGTATCGGCGCGTTGATAGCATTTCGTTCGGCAAAGCCGCGTACCGTTTGATTGGCGGAGTTAATATCGCGCAGGTACCGGCGGCGGCCCATTAGGGTTGTGACATAACCGTTTTCGCGGGCAAAGTTCATGGTATCGTTCATGTATTGCTTAATGCCGGGGTACTGGGCAAAGTAGTTCTCAATAATATCGGCAGCTTCCTTCCTCGGGATACCTAAGTTCTGCGATAGCCCAAATGCCGACTGCCCGTAAATGATACCAAAGTTTACGGCCTTGGCGTTGCGGCGCTGTGTGCTGTCTACCTCTTCAATGCTTACGCCATAAACCTTGGCGGCAGTGGCGGTGTGGATATCAATATTATCGATAAAGGCTTGGCGCATGTTGGGGTCTTTGCTTATCTCGGCAATAATACGCAGCTCTATCTGCGAATAATCCGCAGATACAATTACATGGTTCTCATCGCGCGGGATAAAGGCTTTCCTTACCTCGCGGCCACGTTCGGTGCGGATAGGGATATTTTGGAGGTTAGGGTTGTTGGAACTTAGACGCCCGGTTGCCGCAACCGCCTGGTTGTAGCTGGTATGGATGCGCCCGGTTTTTTGGTTCACCATGGTTGGCAAGGCGTCTACATAGGTAGATTTTAGCTTTTGCAACTGGCGGAAATCCAGGATGTCCCTTACGATATCGCTTTTGGCGGCAAGGGATAATAGTACATCCTCGCCGGTTTGGTATTGGCCGGTCTTGGTTTTTTTGGCTTTAGGGTCGAGGAGTAATTTCTCAAAAAGCACCTCGCCCAATTGTTTTGGCGATGCAATGTTGAACCTTACGCCGGCCTTTTCGAACACCACTTTTTCCAGTTTGGCAATGTCGGTTTCCAGTTCTTTGCTAAATTCCTTCAGCGTTTCGTGGTCTATGCGTACACCTTCATGCTCCACATCCGCCAAAACGTATATCAACGGGTTCTCAATCTCGTGCAATAATTTTTCGGCACCAACTTCTTTTATCTTCGGCTCGAAGATCGTTTTTAACTGCAGGGTAACGTCGGCGTCTTCGGCGGCGTAATCCTTTATCTTTTCTATCTCTACATCGCGCATATTACCCTGGTTTTTACCTTTGGGGCCTATGAGCTCGGTGATTGAAACTGGTTTATAATTCAGGTAATTTTCCGAGAGGATATCCATCCCATGGCGGGTATCAGGGTCTATCACATAATGCGCCATCATCGTATCGAACAGGTCTCCCTTCATCTCCACATTGTACCACTTCAGCATCAGGATGTCAAACTTCAGGTTCTGCCCGGTTTTACCAATGGCTGCATTTTCAAACACCGGCTTAAACTCGGACACTATTTTCATAATCTCCTGCTCATCTGCAGGCACAGGTACGTACCAGGCCTGGTTGTGTTTTACAGCGAAGGAGAGCCCCACCAACTCGCATTGGTTGGCATCGGTACCTGTAGTTTCGGTATCAAAACAAAAGCTCTTTTGCTCGCTGAGTATCTTTATCAATTCGGTACGTTTCTCGAAGGTATCTGCCAGGATATATTCGTGAGGTACAGTGTTGATGTTCTTTACATCGGGCTGATTTGGAGCTTCATAAACATCCTGTACGTCTACGGTAAGGGTGGTACGTGCGCCGGCAACCGGCTCGCCAAAGAGGTCAGTTTGTACGGATACAGCGCGGGTTTCGGTAATACTGAAATCGTCGCCAAACACACGGCGGCCCAGCGTACGGAACTCCAGTTCGGCAAAAAGCGGCTCCAGCAGATCTTTACTTGGGGCGCACATTTCCAACCCGGCTTCATCAAGTTCTACCGGGGAATTAAGGTTGATGG
>CBFGNE010000810.1:0-2051 GCA_965649995.1 uncultured Mucilaginibacter sp. | reverse complement strand
CAAGGTAAAACAGGGGGCGTTGCCTAAACTGAGAGTCTGCCGATTCACCTAAGGGTTTTAAATAGCCACTATCAATCAATACGGTATTTCCCAATGCTTTTGCCGGTTTTTTATCCCATTTTAACGTTAGCGTGTCGCCACTTTTAACCCAATTGCCCATCTCCCATCGGTTAAAAAAGAACACGCCGGTTGCGTTCAGTTCAAAGGTATGATCTTGCCTGAAATTTATTGTTGTTTGGCTGTTTGCCCCTTCATAGCAAGCACGGAATTTAACAGCGCTGAGGTGGTCTTCCCATGCGCCGATTGGCGCACATATCACTGCAATATAAACTACTATCGGGTAAAAATAATAAACGTTTAGTTGCCTTCGGTTTTTAAAGACCGCAATTACCAGCTTAACCAGGTTTACGATCATCATAATTACCATTGCGGCAATAAGCACCGTTGCCGCTAATTCGCACCACCAAGGCATAAACCTTTCTATATAACCGAAATAAAATGCTAAAAAGCTGAATGCCAAACCTATTACTGCAGCGGTAATTAATTTGCGCTTATTTGCTCCGATAACCATTTACCATTTCTGTTGCCTCCCAATTTATTTGCACTTATGTAATTTTAAACCCGCACATCCAATTAATGGTTATGCTTTTTATGGATATCCTTCACCAGGCAAAGCTTCTTTATCTCATCCAGGCGGATAGGGAACGGCGAATACTTTAAACGGTTGCCTATCATCTCGGTAACGTTATCTGAGTGGGCTATTACCTCCTCGGGGTTATCGCTGGCCAGCAGGCGCTTATACATGCGGTAATCGCCCCATTCAATATAATACACCTCGCCGGGCAGTATCTTTTTATCGCTGATGATCTTCAGGGCTACCCAGCAGCCATTCTCCAGGTACGGGTACATCGAGTGCCCCCAAACCGGCAGGGCAAAATCGCATTCCTCTATCCCGGGGAAGTTCATGCGGCCCACCGGGTGTGCATCGTTTATATCGTTGTAAACCTCCACGCCCGATGCCGTAGCCGTTATCTCATACATGGGTATGCCATCGCCGGTGCGGGCATATACAGCTTTATCTGTACTTTTTTTTCCACCTAATAAATCTCTGTATTTTTCTTTAAAAACCTTTAATTTTTCGGGGTCGATGTTTTGGCGGCTCTTGATGATCTCGGTAATGCTGCTGGCATTGTTAAAACCCAGCGCTTCCGCCAACTCGGTGTTGTTATTAAAAGCTTTCCCGCGCAGTTGGTTATAGAGGATAATAAACTCCAAAGTCTCCGGGCGGATAGTTTTTATCTTGTTGGGTTTGGGCTGCTCTTCCATGTTGAAAAATATTTATTTTATTTCTTGATTTAAATAAAGAATATTCTTTATATTTGTAGTGTCGAAACAATATAAAGGTAGTCATTAATTTTAATAAATCAAGTTTATGCATCAAGAAACTACAGAAACAACTTTACAGCCGTGCCGGGCTGGTTAGGTGTAGGGCTCGTCCAAATCAACATCATTTTAATACTCTTTAAAACCACTCCCATGTACTTAGCACATAGCGCGCTGCGCACCAATAGCCAAAACGGAAACACCGAACTAAACGATAAAGAACTGCAGCAGCGTCTGGATGCTTACCGCATGGCCTGCCAAAAATACAGGGCCGAGATTGCCGCTATACAAAAGTACCTGCCCGGCTGGATGCCTGCATTCGGCGTAAAAGGATAATATATCTTATTGCCTCATAGATGAACTAATGCACCAATCGCCCAATGAACCATTGAACTAATAAACCACACCATGAAACTAACTCAAAAACTAAAAGACCAACTTTGGTGGATGATCATATCGGTAGATTATGATTACAGCCGCATCAGTATTGCCGACCACGACCTGGGTGATGAAACCTTGACCCTATGGCTGGAGGACAAGCACGACTTTAAAAACAGCCTGGACGAATGCCTGCAGCTGGATGTGCCTTTAAAGCATTTCGCAAAAATTATAAAGGGCGAAAACCTAAACAGCTACGAAGGCAGCAGGCTGCACCCCAACAAGCAATA
>CBFGNE010000809.1:0-2055 GCA_965649995.1 uncultured Mucilaginibacter sp. | reverse complement strand
GTACCGCGACGATGCCGCCCCTATAGAACAAACCTGGGCACGCGAAGCAATGCTGAAAAGCATACTAACCCAATTGGTAGAAACGGAGACCAGGGGTGATGATTTTTGATTATATTATGCCAATCAGCATTTATATCATAAATACTCGTTTACTTATCAGTACTGTAAGCGGCAAGAAGCATAAGGAGCGAGGGGGTAACGATTTGCAGAAACATGAAGGCATTGGTATTTAACACCTTGTTATTGGCGCACACAACTTGGAAAATACAGCAAATTGCCGGTTACGTTAGCAAAGCATTTGCAAACAGGCACAAACCTAAAAACAGCAGGAATAGCAAGATAAATGATTTCATAAGCATGGTATAGATTGATAATACAAAGCTTGTGAAACACCTGCTGCCGGGCAACCGTGTTTTAACGGTATTTGCACAGGAAATTGACGGGGGTGGATACCCAGGAGTGCGGATGGTGTAGGATTTATACTTTTATCATACCGCTGCTTACCTGCGTTGTTTTTAGTCGGTGTGTTTCTCTTTTTTTGCAGGCAAGGCCATGGGTGCAACCTCAACCAGCTCTTCGGTTTCGGCGACAGCCTCGGCAGGGCTGGTGTTATAATTTAGCTTACGGAAACGCCATGTGGCGAAGGCGGGTTCCTGGAAACGGTTTATCAGTTTAAAAAACTTTGGGAAGTTGTGCACCTCATCCAGCAAAAGGCCGGGCACAATACCGTTGTTATCCAGTATCTCGCGGATGGTGTACTCTTTATCTTTGGTTATCCAAATTTCAAAGTCGCGCCGTATCTCCGCGTTTTTGTGGGGATCTATCTTATCATCAATGCAAATTACCTTATCGCCCGGTTTCATATCAGGCAAATTTATGAATTATTTTGATTGCACCGATTATTGGGAGATTACACCGATGAACACGGATTTCATGTCGCAACTGCAACTGCAAACTGCAAACCGCCCACTGCAAACTTAATTCCCCGCCGGCATCGATACGAAAAACGCAGTACCCTCGCTCGGCTTACTTTCCAACCAAATGCGCCCGCCCTGCATTTCGGTAAATTCCTTGCAAAGCAAAAGCCCCAGCCCTACTCCTTTTTCGTTATTGGTACCAAAGGTTGCCCCGGCACGCAGCGAAAACAACTCGCCTTGCTTTTCCTCGGTTATGCCGATGCCATTATCGCGCACAATGAGCCAGCATTCGTTGCCACTCAGCTTTGCTGTAAAGCTAATTTCGCCCCCTGTATTGGTAAATTTAATAGCGTTATTAATAAGGTTACGTATTACCAACTGAAGCATATCATTGTCGGCAACAATTTTTATATCCCAGTCCGGCTCGGCAGTAAGGGTTATACCCTTTTTAAGCGCAATAGAGCGCTCCAGTTCCAGTGTATTAAACAGAGCGCCACGTAGCGTTACGTAGCCAAGCTTTACATTTACGCCGTCCATTTGGCCCTTGCTCCAAATAAGCAGCGTACTCAGCATATCAATAGTGCGGCGCGTAACTTTCAGCAGGTCGTTCTCCACCATGCGGCGTTCTTCGGTGTCCAGTTCATACTCGGTAACCAGCTCCAGGTAATTTTGAATATTGCTTAAAGGCGAGCGAAGGTCGTGCGCTATTATCGACATCAGTTTATTACGCTCCTCGTTAATGCGTTCTAAATCGTGGTTCTGTTGTGTTATCTGCTGGTTTTTTCGCTCAATAGCGTTTGTTTTTTCGGAGGCTGAGCGTTTTTCATGGTCGTAATTGCGGCGCAGGTAGGTGATAGTATAATATACCACAATAACAATAACGGCGTAGCCAGACGTAATGTCGAGAAACCTGCTGCGGCGGCTGTCGTAAGTATTAGGGATCCATTCGGGGTGGTAGTATTCTATTGCATGCAACACCAGCATAATACCCGCATTTATTGCAACCCAAAGCTTGTGTTGCTGCTTGGGTACAATGCATAACAACAGTAAGAGGCATAGGCCCATAAAAAGGTCGCTCGGCCCCTGGGTACCCGAGTTATACCAGAAATTAACTGCAAACAAAATATTGCTGGTAATG
>CBFGNE010000808.1:0-2069 GCA_965649995.1 uncultured Mucilaginibacter sp. | reverse complement strand
AACCGGGTAAAAATATTTCATGTATATGATTTAGGTTTGTAAGGGCGCAAAGGTAAATTATTGTACGCGAAACGCCCTATAGTTTAAAAAAAATTAACATCCTATGGGACAACTGATAAACGATTTTGAAGCCTATCGCAGCAAAATGAACGATAGGATAATGGAGACCGCCAACACTAATATCAAGCGATTTTTTGCTTTAGATACCACCACCTATGCCGATGGGGCGCTGGACGTAAAAACAAAAGAAATGCTTGGGCTGGTAGCCAGCATGGTGCTGCGTTGCGATGATTGCATAAAATACCACCTGGGCAAATGTCACGAGGCAGGCGTACAGCACGATGAGATGAACGAGGTGTTTATGATAGCCAACCTGGTAGGCGGCTCAATAGTGATACCGCATTATAGAAGAGCGGTTGAGTATTGGGATGAGTTGAATGGCTTGTAATTTGACTGATCTGTATCGCCGATACCAAAAGATATTAGATGTAATGCAAGCATTGGTGCATCTCCAAAAAGTAGAGATTGTTCATGATGTAACAGTAAAATTGTAAAATCTAAAAATATTAGCATCTTCTTCTTTTTGTTCCTATTTTAGTCTGCATAATCAAAGCCGAAAAACCATGTCTGCTAAAGAAATAACCCGCTGTAGTTGGTGCGGCACCGACCCGCTTTATGTGGAATACCACGATAAAGAATGGGGCAAGGTAACGCACGACGATAAAATACTATTCGAATTTTTAACCCTGGAAGCTGCCCAGGCAGGGCTTAGCTGGATAACCATTTTACGCCGCCGCGAGAATTACCGCAAAGCCTTCGCTGATTTTGATGTGCATAAAGTAGCAGCCTTTACCGATGCTGATAAAGAACGCCTGATGAACGATGCCGGCATTATCAGAAATAAGCTAAAGGTGAACTCGGCTATCCGCAATGCGCAGTTGTTTATAGATGTGCAAAAGGAGTTCGGCTCATTTAATAATTACCTGTACAGCTTTATGCCCGGCGGCAAACCTATTGATAACCACCTTAAAAACGGTCCGCAAGCTACTTCGCCCGAATCTGATGCCATAAGCAAGGATATGAAAAAGAGGGGCTTCAAATTCTTTGGCAGTACCATTTGCTACGCACACATGCAAGCTACCGGCATGGTGAACGACCATGTTGAGGGATGTTCTTTTAGATAGGATTTCACCGATTATCTTTTGATACACCGATTTTATAAAAATGATTTCACCGATTTAAGGTTGATGAAAACATAATCGTACTTTTGAAAACACGCACCAATCTGTGAAATCAAAATCAATCGGTGTAATCAAATATTATGAAGAAGCTTTTTCTATTAGACGGCATGGCCCTTATTTACCGGGCGCATTTTGCATTAAGTAAAACCCCTCGCTTTACTTCTGGCGGGATGAATACCTCTGCGGTAATGGGTTTTACAAATACCCTGCTGGATGTATTAAAAAAAGAAAAACCCACCCACATGGCCGTGGTTTTTGATACCGACGCCCCAACCGAACGCCATACCGAATACGAAAAATACAAAGCCCATCGCGAAAGCATGCCCGAGGATTTGAGCAAGGCGCTGCCTTATATATTTAAGGTAGTGCTGGGTTTCAATATTCCGCTCATCACATCTGATGGCTATGAGGCGGATGACATCATTGGCACCCTCGCCAAAAAAGCGGAAGCTAAAGGTTACCAGGTTTACTGTATGACACCCGATAAGGATTTCGCGCAGCTGGTATCCGAAAATATCCGCATCTACAAACCCGCCCGAATGGGCAACGAGATGGAGATATTAGGCGTAAAAGAAGTACTTGCCAAATGGGAAATAGAACGCCCCGAACAGGTGATTGATATACTTGGGCTATGGGGCGATGCTGTTGATGGCATACCCGGCATACCCGGTGTCGGTGAGAAGACAGCCAAAACGCTAATAAAACAATATGGCTCTGTTGAAGAAATTATAGCTCATAGTCACGAACTGAAGGGTAAGCTACGCGAAAACGTGGAGCAATATGCCGAACAGGGCCACGCCGCGGATGAAATCGAGCGTCTCGATCCGC
>CBFGNE010000807.1:0-2075 GCA_965649995.1 uncultured Mucilaginibacter sp. | reverse complement strand
TTCATAACTGTTTTTGGATGGTTTAAAAACTGCCAGGTTTTGCGTTCCGTTTACTTTTAAACCGTTAATAGTTACCGCTGTGCCTCTCAACTTTTTTAATTGCGGTATTGGCTGCTGTATAATGCTATAACCGGTATTTGTTCGCTTTAAAGCCAACAGCCTCGGCAGCGATTCGAAACCTTTTCCCCATTGCGTGGGCACCTTGTTAGCATACTCCCAGTTTCCCATCCAGCCTATAGCAAATACCGAATCGCGCTGATTCCGGCGGGGATCGTAATTGCGCCAGGTACGTGTAGCATAATGATCGGGCCCGTAGTCCAGCCATAGCGCATGCTCCAGATGCTGATTCATTAATTGCTTGGAGAACATAATGTGGTCTACAGCTATAAATGCATTGCTTGTATCGGCGTTGTTATCTACAATTTCGAAATGTGCCTGTTTGCCGATAAGGCCCTGCACATCCCAGCCGTTCCATTTAAATACTTTGGTATTATCGCCCGTAGCCGACCGCTGCACCTTCCCGTTGACAATTAGATTTATGCCGGTACCGGCATGATCGCTACCCGCAATTAGAAAATTGATGGCAGAATGCTTTATCACAAAAGGCCTGGATACCGTTTTACCAACAACAGAACCTTTGGACGGAGTGCTTAAATAGCCCAAACCAAGGTAATCCGAAACGGCATCCTTCAGGTTTGATGTAAAGCCAATGGTACCAGGCTGCCAATTTGCGGCAAGCCCGCTTTCAAAATTGTCGTAAATTTCACCCTGTATGCCAGCGCCTGTTTTCAGGTAATCTGCTGTTCTTGCATCAGGCATAAATGTTTTTCCGTCAAAATCGCCAACGAAGTATTGCACTTTATTTGGGCCGCGGCCTATCATCAAAACCCATTTTTTTGTTTTAGTTCCGGCTACCGGGAGTTCGAACAAATCGGGGCATTCCCAAAACGAATTTTTTGCACCAAGCCCACTAAAGCTGCTGCAAAACTTCCAGTCTTTTAAATCCGCCGATTCGTAAATATGAATTTGCTGGATATTTGGTAGTGTTACCACCATTTTCCAGATGTTGCCCGGCTTATACCAAAAAACCTGCGGATCGCGAAAGAAGATCTTTTTAATATCCAGCACCGGGTTTTTATCATAATAATGAAAGGTTGTGCCGTTATCCTTACTAATGGATATTGCCTGCGTTTCGGGCAGGGTATCCCCTGGCATGTGCCTGGTAAAAACAGCTATCATACTATTTTCGCCAAAGCCGGAAGTGTTATTTTTGTCAACCGCAACCGATCCGCTAAAGTAGGAAAACTTCCCGTCGCCGCCTTTCATGGGTTTGGGTTGTTCCTGCCAGTGTACCAGGTCTTTAGATGTGGCATGCCCCCACCAAAAAAGATGATAGGTGCCATCGTTTAAAACCAGCCCGTCAGGGTCGCCTATCCAACCCTTCTGCGGGCTGAAATGATAAAGAGGGCGATACTTTTCTGCATACTTTACAGTTTGCGCGTAGGCACTTACTGCCATTACAGACAATAAAATAATCAGGAAAGCAACAACCCTCTTGTTCATCGTTCTGATATTAATGTTTAAGCACTTTCAGATTGTTTACATCAAGCTGCAGCATGTCGGCAGATAAGCTCCATGGTTTCCCCGGCATACCGTATACGCGGTTGGTTAACGCTATCTGGTCGTTCAGGTATAATACAGCCACCGAATTGTCCAACACTAAACTAAAAGTGTACGTTTTGCCTGTTTCAAAATTGAAAGGCACGCGCGTAACTTCTGCGCCGTTATTGTAAGCTGCTATACGGTGGTTTGCAGGCTCCATTTTGATAACATAGGTGCTGGAATTATTCGTTTGCGTGTTGAGGCCTATAGAAGCTGAGCCTGTTAGATTGCTGATGGTGAAACTGCCTGTCACTTTTGCAGTACTATCCAAACCGGCAAATTTATAGGAGGCAACGGCTGCCCCACCGTTTAAGGTATAAGCTGATGCACTGTGGTTAACGGCGCCAGCATTACCGCTTACTGGCGGCTCGGCCTCTTTAGAAAAATAGGCGCTTACTGCCGCAGGGCTTTTT
>CBFGNE010000806.1:0-2089 GCA_965649995.1 uncultured Mucilaginibacter sp. | reverse complement strand
TGCGTGCATCTGGTAGCGATACCAACGTGCGTATTGCACCTGCCATTAAATTCTCTTTAGAAGAATCGATGGAGTACATCCAGGCCGACGAATACATTGAAGTAACCCCGCAAAGTATCCGTATGCGTAAGATTTACCTTAACGAGAACGAACGCAGAATTAACGCTAAAAAATTCCAGGCTCAGTAATTAGGGAATGGTTTATGATAATAAAAAGGCCGTCAGTAATGATGGCCTTTTTGCTTGCTGTCAATTTGAACAACCATTCACCACTCACTCAATCAACCATTCACCTAAAACATTACCTTTGCGCAAACTATGCGTATACCCGCCATTAAAGGATTCGACCAGCAGGCTTTAGAAAAGTATTTTAAAAATACGGGGATGCTTTTTGTGGGGCGTGTAGGTGGCCTGGCTATTAATATGATAGTGGGTATTTTTTTGACCCGCTACTTTGGCAGGGCGCAAAATGGGATATTTAGCGGGGCTACCATCTATATTTATTTCTTTTCGGCCGTTGCCACCCTGGGGCTCGACCAGTTTATTGTAAAAGAACTACACCAGTTCCCAAAAAACCGGGACCAAATTTTGGGCACCTCTTTTTGGCTAAAAACGATGGCTGGGTTTGCCTGTGTGCCATTAATATGGCTGGTTTATCAGATCTATCCGGCCAAAGGCACTCCCTATTACTTTGTATTAATACTCTCCTCTATCGGTGTGTTGCAGGCGCTGAACGTTATCGATTCGTACTTCCAGAGCAAGGTACAATCAAAATACATTATGCAGGTGCAGGTAACAGGGAAGCTGGTATCCGCCCTGATAAAACTTTGGCTGATATGGGCGCAAATGCCGCTGGTATATTTTATCTATGCCTATGCGCTCGATTTCCTGCTCCTTTCTGTAGGGTATTTTTTCACTTATCAACGTAAAGGCCGCAATATTTTCGACTGGACGTTTAGCAGTCCATTAGCCAAAAAGATGCTGTTGTTATCCTGGCCGCTTATTATTTCGGGGGTGATGGTGGCACTTTATATGAAAATAGACGCTATCATGATTCAAAACATCATTGGCGTAAAAGAAGCCGGTGCATACGCTTCTGTGGCTTTACTAAGCGAGGCCTGGAACTTTGTCCCCTCCGTTATTGTTACGTCGCTTTTCCCTGCCATTTTAAATGCCCGGCGCGACGACCCGGAGCGCTACCGTAAACGCCTGCAAAACCTGTACGACCTGATGGTATACCTGAGCGTGCCGGCTGCTATTGTTATCACCTTTTCATCACACCTGATATATAAGATTTATACGCCCGAGTATGCTTATGCGGCACCTACGCTGTCGGTGCATATCTGGTCGGGTGTTTTTGTGTTTTTAGGAGCGGCAAACGGGCAATATTTAGTTGCCGAAAATTATGTGAAACTTACATTCATCCGCTCCGCTTTCGGCGCGATTGTTAATATCGTCCTCAACCTGATATTGATACCGCGGATGGGGATGATGGGCGCTGCCGTTGCAACACTCATAGGTTATGCTTGTTCAACCTTTTTTATATTGCTTATTCCAAAGGTGAGGGCACAGGGGGTCATGATGCTGAGATCGCTACTATTTATTTCATTAAAAGATAATCCTTTAAAAAAATAGATTATATTTGAATAACTAAACCTTTTACAATGAGGAAAATATTTACTTTCTACACCATATTTATAACGGCTATCGCTGCACTCAGCTCTTGTGTAAAAGATCAGACTGCGATTGATGATCTTAAAAAATCTTGCCTTTACGATGATAAGGTAGATTATTTTAAGAGATGGGCCAACACCTTTACCGAAATTGATACTTACAACGCCGCCGGTACAATTGAAAGCAAAACCTTCATCCACCCAATTGGCTACTTTCAGTTAAACAGCAACTCAACCTATAACGTTTTAAGCGATAACGTGCCTCTGAGCGGTGCCTGGGATATTACCGATAGCTGCCAGCTGGTGCTTGATCCTAAAGGGGCTCTCGAGCGAAAGTTTGAAGTATTAAAACTAACTAACGACTCGCTGACCCTGCGCCGCAAAGCGGGCAACAAACTTTATACACAGCATTACGTA
>CBFGNE010000805.1:0-2098 GCA_965649995.1 uncultured Mucilaginibacter sp. | reverse complement strand
GCCAACCATTGTATTAGGGGTTAACGATGAGAAGATAAATTTACACTCGCCTATATTATCCAATGCGTCCTGTACCACTAATAACGTAGCCGCGATGGTGAAAATACTGGATGACAACTGGGGAATAACCGATGGCTATATTACCACCGTACACTCCATGACTGGCGACCAGAACCTGCATGATGCACCGCATAAGGACCTGCGCAGGGCAAGGGCGGCATCGGCATCTATCATTCCAACAACAACGGGAGCGGCAAAGGCCATCACCAATATTTTCCCGCATCTGGAGGGTAGGTTGGGCGGCGCAGGTATCCGCGTCCCTGTTTTAAATGGTTCCTTAACGGATTTTACCTGCAGCCTTAAAACTATCCCAACAGTAGAAGAGATAAATGCAGCGTTTAGGGCAGCCGCTTACGGGCCTATGAAAACCATCCTGGAATATACTGAGGACCCTATAGTATCAACAGATATTTTGGGTAACCCGCATAGTTGTATTTTTGATGCACAGCTAACATCCGTTGTTGGCGGGCTGGTAAAGGTAGTTGGCTGGTACGACAACGAGATGGGATACTCCAGCCGCCTGGCAGACTTGGTGAAAAAAATAAGCTTGCTTAACAAATGATAAAATTTATCACCGGCGATGATGTGCTGCCCCTTCGTAACGATGTGTTACGCGAAGGCAGGCTTACGCTCGAGGAATGCCGCTTTCATAATGATGATGCAGAAGGCGCGTTCCATTTGGGTTATTATTTAGGGAATGAATTGGTTTGTATAGCGTCCTTTCACCCAATAAATTATACAGGTTATGAAGGCAGGGCTTACCAGTTGCGCGGCATGGCAACCGCGCCGGGCCACAGGGGCAAGGGAATAGGCAACCGATTAGTAAACTTTGCCATAACCTATCTGCGCGGGCAAAAGGTAAATTACGTGTGGTGCAACGCCAGAAAAGTGGCAGTACAGTTTTATATGGGTACGGGTTTTGAGGTAATATCGCCGGTGTTTGATGTACCCGGTATAGGGTTGCATTATGTAATGTATGTTAAGATACAATAAATTTTTAAGCTAAAACCTGCACCTTTTTAACTTTAGGGTTGGCTTTTCTAATAAAATTGCTCAATTTGCGCCCCATTCATCAATCATGCTTTTATATATGAAAACAGTAGATCAGATAACTTTCAACGGTAAAAAAGCCCTTATCCGTGTAGATTTTAACGTTCCTCTTGATAAAGACTATAACATTACCGATGATAACCGGATGACCGCCGCATTGCCTACCATCAAGAAAATTTTAACTGATGGCGGAGCCGTTATATTGATGTCGCACCTCGGCAGGCCAAAAAATGGCCCTACCGAAGAATTTTCGTTAAAACACATTGTGCCGCATCTGTCAGATCTGTTGGGCCAGCAAGTTCAGTTTGCGGGTGATTGCATTGGGGCTGAAGCCGTTGAAAAAGCAAAGGCTTTAGATAAGGGCGAAGTTTTATTGTTAGAAAACCTGCGTTTTTACAAAGAAGAAGAAAAAGGCAATGTGGAATTTGCCGAAAAACTCTCTAAATTAGGAGATATATATGTAAACGACGCGTTCGGTACCGCTCACCGGGCACATGCTTCTACCGCTATTATCGCACAGTTCTTCCCCGAAGCGAAATATTTTGGTTACCTGATGGCGGCCGAATTAACTAACGCCGAAAAAATATTAAATGGTGCTGCAAAACCATTTACGGCTATTATGGGTGGCTCGAAGGTATCGGATAAGATAGAATTGATTGAAAAATTATTAGATAAGGTGGATAACCTCATCATCGGTGGCGGTATGGCTTACACTTTTGCAAAAGCAGATGGCGGCAGCATTGGTACCTCTTTGGTCGAAGCAGACAAGCTGGACCTTGCGCTTAGCCTGGTTAAAAAGGCCAAAGAAAAAGGCGTAAACCTTTTACTGCCTGTGGATAACATTACTGCCGATGCCTTCTCGAACGATGCGAATACAGGCATAGCCAAAACAGGCGAGATACCTGATGGCTGGATGGGATTGGATATCGGCCCCGAAACTGTTAAAATATTTAGTAAAGTTGTAGAGGAATCAAAAACCATCCTTTGG
>CBFGNE010000804.1:0-2102 GCA_965649995.1 uncultured Mucilaginibacter sp. | reverse complement strand
ACACCAAAATTATCAACAATAAACTGTTATTAATTTTGATACAAGTCTAATGGAATTTATTTCAACACCACATCATATAGGTAGCCACAGTGCAAGCAGCTTTGCATGAACGCGACCTGCCGTGTGGGGTACCGAAATAAATTCGGCATGACGTAATGTGTTTGTGTGCAGTGGCTAATACATGCCCCTCGTCGCCTTAATAACGCTATTTAACGTTTTCATATACAATTACTTCACGCCAAAAATTTCATAAGTTTTCCCCTTTTGCGTTGCGAACGATAACAAATAACTATCCCCATCCTTTTTGGCGCTGCCTGCATTAGCCATTTTAAACGGCCAGTTGCTGCGCACTTTACAATTGCCTCCTGCAACCGACACTATTTTAGCGCTCGCTAATTTATGCTCATTCCAACTGATGCTCACCTGAAAATTCCCCCTTGCCTTTAAGCCTTTAATGGTGCCGCTTTTCCAGGTATCGGGCAAGGCGGGTAGCAGGTACACGTCGCCGGTTTGGCTTTGCAACAACATTTCGGCAACACCTGCGGTTGCGCCAAAGTTGCCATCTATCTGGAAGGGCGGGTGCGCATCAAACAGGTTGGCGTAGGTACCGCCGCCGCCTGCATAATCGGTACCCTCTTCGCCGGTAAGGTGCAATAAGTCGCGCAGTAGTTTATGTGCGTGGTTGCCATCCAGCAGCCTTGCCCAAAAGTTTATTTTCCAGGCCTTACTCCAGCCGGTGCCTTCATCGCCACGGATCTCTAAGGTTTTCTTTGCGGCAGCGGCCAAATCAGGCGTCGTAACCGGCGAGATCTGTTCGCCCGGGTAAAGCCCAAACAGGTGCGATACATGGCGGTGGTGCGGGTCGGTTTCGTCCCAATCCTTATACCACTCTACCAAATTGCCCTTTTTGCCAACGTGGAAGGGCAGTAATTTTGCCTGCCTGGCTATTACGGTATCACGCAAGGCCTTATCCAGCCCCAGTTTTTCTGATGCGGTAATAAAATGCACAAACAGGTCGCGGATGATCGACATATCCATGGTGCTGCCCAAAGCAATAGTGGCAACTTTGCCGTTCTCATCTTTAAAAGCATTCTCGGGCGAGCCACTTGGCGCAGTAACCCAGTATCCGTCCTTATCCTTCACCAGCCATCCAAGCGTAAAATCTATAGCGCCCTTCATCAGGGGGTAAGCTTTGGCTTTTAAAAAGGCCTCGTCTTTGGTAAACAGGTAATGATCCCAAAGGTGCCGGCAAAGCCAGTCGGCGCCCATGGACCAGTTAGCCCACATTGGGTCGCCAAACCCATCTCCTACAGGGTTACTCATGGCCCATATATCGCTGTTATGGTGTACCACCCAGCCGTTTAAGTTGTAAAAATCCTTAGCGGTTTTGCGGCCGGTAACGGCCAGGTTGGCGGTTAAGTGCAAGAGCGGTTCGTGCAGTTCGCTCAGGTTAGTGGTTTCCGCAGGCCAGTAATTCATCTGCGCATTAATGTTGGTAGTATAGTTCGAACTCCATGGCGGGCGCAATTCGTTATTCCAAATCCCCTGCAAATTTGCAGCTGTGCCGCCCGGCCGCGAACTGGAGATAAGCAAATACCGCCCAAACTGGAAGAACAAGCCTTCAAACTCAGCGTCCTCAGCACCTTTGGTATAAGCTAGCAGGCGTTCGTCTGTAGGCAGGTTTACTTTGCCGGCATCGTTCAGTTTAAGGCTTACGCGGTTAAAATAGCGATGGTAATCGGCCTTGTGCGCTGCCAACAGCGCGGCGTAGTGTTTAGGTACTGCGGCATCTAAGTATTTTTTGCTAATGGCGTACTCGTCCTTCCCTTCCGTAACCGGGTTTTTATCGAAACCGTTATAGCTGGTTGCTGCGGATAATATAATGGTAACCTCGGTAGCGCCTTTGATGCTGATGCCTGAAGTATCTGCAGATACCGCCCCCCCTTTATGGAGTACTTTTGTAAACCAGGCAAAACGAACCCCTTTGGTAAGCGAATCATCGTAGCTCATCGGGTTGCGCTTTAGGTCGAGGTAGTTAGGGTCTACCCGCGTTGGCGCGCTGCCTTTAAACAGGATCGTATTTTGCCCAATGACAGATTTCC
>CBFGNE010000803.1:0-2104 GCA_965649995.1 uncultured Mucilaginibacter sp. | reverse complement strand
CAAATTTTTTCGGCTATGCCGTAAATTCTGCTACCTACATTACCCATGATAAAAACTATGGCTGGCTGGCCTTTGGCGGGAATTTGAAAAAAGAAAAGGGTTTGGTAAAGGTTGATATTACTACCGCATCCAAATCGCGGGTGTTTATTGCACCAGCCGGGCTTTGGCTAACGTTGGATGCGGGGACGTTTAAAACCGTTAGTTATAACCCCGCTACCGGGTCGGTTTCTGTAGTTTTAGATGCCGCCGACGAGTTTACGCCGAAAGCCTACTTGCGGGTGCAGCAAAATGGCAAAGCTTATAAATTGAAGCAAAAATTGGCGATGGACAGAGGTGCGTATGTAGTGCCCCTGAGTGGTAAACCATTTGAATTTACATTGTTGGTTATTTAACCGTCAAAGACACACAGGGGAGGCAGAGAGGCATAGCGCCTTTCATAACACTGTATCCCGCGATATAAAATCGCTTACCGATTTGCAAAGCGCTGTGTAAACACAGCTATGTTTGGTTTGCTGTTAATTTGTGTAGAACTCAATAGCCTCCAAAATCACCGAGCACGCATGAAGGATCTGCTCATGGGTAATAATTAATGGCGGTGCAATACGCATAGAATTGCTGCAATGCAGGAACCAGTCGGTAATTACACCGTTTGCTATACAGCGGTCTATTATTTTTTTATTCAGTTCGAAGCTTTCAAATTCTACGGCCAACATTAGGCCCTTACCGCGGATGCTTTTGATGGCGGGGTGGATGAGTTGTTTATGAAATAACTGGTTTTTGGCTTCCACGCCATCGATAAGGTTTTCGCTTAGTAAAACTTCCAGTGCGGCCAGTCCGGCGGCGCAGCAAACGGGGTGCCCGCCAAATGTGGTGATATGCCCTAAAATCGGATTCTCCTTAAAGGCCGACATAACTTCCACCGGTGCAACAAACGCGCCAACCGGCATGCCGCCGCCCAATGCTTTGGCCAACAAAAGTATATCCGGCACAATGCCAAAATGCTCGAAGGCAAACAACTTGCCTGTGCGGCCAAAGGCAGCCTGTATCTCATCGAGGATAAGCAGCGTACCGGTTTCGGTGCAGCGGGCGCGGAGCGCCTGCATATAACCCAGACCGGGCACGCGGATGCCGGCTTCGCCCTGTATAGTTTCTACAATAACGCAGGCAGTATCGGTAGTAATAAGTTGTAGATCTTCCGCTTCGTTAAAACGGATAAAATTAACCCCCGGCAATAGCGGGCGGTAAGCCTGTTTAAACTCCTCGTTGCCCATTACGCTTAATGCGCCGTGGCTGCTGCCGTGGTAGGAGTGATGCATAGAGATGATCTGTTGCCTGCCTGTAAAACGTTTGGCAAGTTTCAAGGCACCTTCCACCGCCTCGGCGCCCGAATTTGTGAAGTAGACCGAATTGAGGCTTTCCGGCAGGATGCTAACCAACTTTTCTGCAAAGCGCACCTGCGGGGTTTGTACATATTCGCCGTACACCATCAAGTGCATATATTTATCAACCTGCTCTTTTATGGCGGCAATCACCTTTGGGTTGCAATGCCCCAAATTGCTTACGCCAATGCCGGAGATAAGATCGATAAAAGGCTTGCCCGCTGCATCGTACATATAAACGCCCTCGGCCCGCTCAAATTCCAGCAACAGGGGGAAGTGGGTAGTTTGGGCGTTATTATTTAAAAATAGCTGGCGAAGGGTAAGCATTAGTTATAAGAAGTTAGAAAAGTTAAAAATGTTGGAAAAGTTTGAATGGGGCAAAATTACTTATAAAGTTTGTTTTGGGGTGTAAAAGTTTGGAGTGTGCTGTAGGTGGCCCGTCCCTTAAAAGGGACGGCAATGAAGGCGGGATAGCGCCTGTGTTCGTTGCCCACCTTCATTGCCGTCGGTTTCAACCGAGGGTAAAAAAAATGCGCCAGGGATTGGAAGGGTTTAGCCCAACGGGCCGGAGCGAAGCGCAGCCCTGCAAAGCCCGGCCCGCAGGGGGCGCCATTATTATCTGCCTGATCAGGATTTTCCGATATCGTCTGAACTTGAGTTTTTCTTAGTGTCTCGTTTTTTAAAAGGTGCTCAAGAGTGCTTCGCCGTTGAACGAATTTTAGAAA
>CBFGNE010000802.1:0-2115 GCA_965649995.1 uncultured Mucilaginibacter sp. | reverse complement strand
TCACTATCAAAAAAACCGTGGAAAATCGGTGAATTTCCGGAAATATCTAAAAGAAATGGGGCAATTCCTTCGCTTTTCAGTACAGCCAGTTTACCCTGCGATGTGGTGGAACCTTTAACAGTTATTCCGTCGGCAACAAGTGCTTTCGCCAAGGCCAATCCATACCATCCGCAGCCCAAAATACTTACAGTCATTGATGCGAAGATAGTGAGGAAGGTATTTAGATTTTTCTATTTTTTTAAAGTTGAGAATCCTTCCATTCAGGCATGGATATTTTGCAGTTCCGATTAGGGCACCGCCAAAGAGGAGGGAAGAAAAGGAATTAGGCTTTCTACCGCAGTGCTGTCATCACCATTGCCTTCGTAGAAACCATTCACCACTCCACTACTCACCATTCACTACAAATACTATATTTGCGTATGGATACTCCGCAATCTTTACCTGTTTTAAACGATACCGAACTGCGCGTACTGGGGTCGCTGATGGAAAAAAGCAAAACCACGCCCGACTATTACCCCATGACTTTAAACGGGCTTACGGCCGCCTGTAACCAAAAATCATCGCGCAAGCCTGTAGTTGATTACAGCGAGAACGAGGTAACACTTGCCTTAGATACTTTAAAACGAAAAGGGCTAATATCCACAGCAACCGGCGGCAGCAGCCGTGCTATAAAGTACAAACATAATTTTGGCATCGTGTTTCCGGTAGTACCATCCGAGGTTACGGTTATTTGCCTGCTCATTCTGCGCGGCCCGCTTACCCCCGGCGAGATCAATTCCAATTCGGGCAGGATGTACGAGTTCGACGATTTGGACGAAGTGCAAACCATTTTAGAAAAACTGGCCGATGGCGATATGCCTTATGTGCTTCAACTGCCAAAGCGCCCGGGGCAAAAAGAAGTACGCTACCGCCACCTTTTAGGCGGAACTATACCGGAAGATGACGCTATTGATGAACCCGTTCGCCGATCATCGTCTGATTTGGAAGCGCGCCTTAGTAAAGTTGAAACCGAACTGGCAGAATTGAAGGAAGCTTTTGATAGACTGATGAAGGAATTGACGTAATCAAAACTCGCCGAACATTGCCGTTGGCAACCCATCCATACTAATGCGGTTTTTTTCTGCCTGGTATTTTTCGATGCCTTCGTCGCCTTTACTTTCTGCCCATTTAACCGCCTGGTCGCGTTCGCCGGTGTACTCGTAGTACGGCACGCCAAAGCCACAGGAGGTTTGCACCTTGTGTATGTCGGCAATAATGATTTGCCTCGAGGCAAGCGGCAGGTGGAACAATGGCGACAGCTCACCCCATTCGGCCGACCCCGGCAAAACGGTATAACCTTTTCCGTACAGGCGCAAAATATTTGGCGCCCCGTCGAACGCACAAAACATAATGGTGATGCGGCCATTTTCCAACATATGGGCCGAGGTTTCGTTACCACTGCCGTTGATATCCATATACGCCACGCGCACAGGCGACAGCACGCGGAAGCTATCCATCCCTTTTGGCGACAGGTTTACATGCCCTTCTGCATCAAGCGGTGCGGACGCCGTAAAAAACATTTTTTGGGCTTCTATAAACTCACGATGCTTATCGTTGATCTCATCAAAAAATTTAGCCATGATGTGGTTCCTCTTCTTTTCCTATTCTATTTTCGATGCGGCGGTCGGGTATAAACCAGATAATGGCCACAACTATGTACAGCGCAAAACCAAGCCACGATTGCACAAAAGATAGCCCTATGGCGGTGGCATAAATAGCCAATGATATTTTGCCCTTCATATCGCCACCAAAAGCATTGGCCAGCAACGAATGCTCGCCATGATGGCGTATCAATAGTTTTACCAGGATGGTATAGGATATTGCATTCATGATGAGCACTATCCCATAACATGCTACGGGCCATTTGGCAAAATGGTTCTCGCCCATCCAACCAGTAACAAATGGAATGAGGGACAGCCAAAAAAGAAAAAATAAATTTGCCCACATAATGGCGCCATTTATAGATTTGGCAGCATGCAGCATGTGGTGGTGGTTATTCCAGTAAATACCTACGTAAATAAAGCTGAGCGCGTAGCTTACAAATACAGGTATAAGCGGCCTTAAGCCTTCAATATC
>CBFGNE010000801.1:0-2115 GCA_965649995.1 uncultured Mucilaginibacter sp. | reverse complement strand
CGGCCGTTGGATAGAGATGCTGGGCGATGCCTTTGAAGGTACCGTGGAGATATTTAAGGAGCTAAAAGATAGCGGCAAGTATAAGATATACGCCCTCACCAACTGGTCGGCAGAAACCTTCCCCATGGCACAACAGCGGTTTGAGTTCCTTAGCTGGTTTGATGGCATCGTAGTATCAGGTGCCGAAAAAATGCGTAAGCCAGCGCCGGAGTTTTACCAAATATTATTGGACAGGTACAACGTTAACCCTCAGGAGTCGCTCTTTATTGACGACAATTACCGCAACATCCTCGCGGCCGAAAAACTGGGCATCAATTGCATCCATTTTACCACTTCAGAAAAATTGAGAGAGGAATTACTGACCACCGGCATTTTGTAGTTTTTTTACTATAGAACAGCAAAGCCCCACAAGATCAACTCGCAGGGCTTTTGCTTATTTTAATTGTTGTTTTGGCTATTTATTTGGTACCGAATGGCAGGTAAAAACCAAAGGTGATATTACGCCCGGGGTTATACACACCAAAGGTTGGGTCTTCCTGGCTGTACCTGCCTGGCCTTAAACGGCTAAGGGCATCGTAATAACGCTTGTTGGTGAGGTTATTGCCAGATACGTAGACCTTTAATGGTTGCGCGCCAATTTTAAAAGTAGCACCTATCCCTGCATTCACCAAAGTATAAGCATCCGCAGGTGTTTCAAACGTGGCGTCAATACGGGTTTGCTTAAAAAAGTTGTCGATCCCTGCCGATAAATAGAAATCTGAAAGTCCCTTTACCTTCGGCTCAAAACGGAGGGTGTTATGCAAAACGCCCGCGGGTATCAATGGCAGCGGCCTGTCGAAGGATTGATTTTGCGCACGGGTATAGCTAAACGTGTTCTCGAAATGCAGGAAAGATACCGGGTGCAAGGTTAAGTTTCCTTCAAATCCATACAAGTTGGCGTTTACCTGCCCGTAGCGGTAAGCATCATAACTGCGCGGCAAGCCTGTAGATTCGTCCGTTACGGTTACCTGCTCGTTATTAGTGTTGGATGCGTAGATGTAGTTATGGATATAGTTCTCGTAAATCCCAAAACTACCGGTTACAAAACCCGAGCCATACTCCAGTGTTGCATCTGCCTGGTAACTGCGCTCAGGAGCTAAGTTGCCAGCTCCTATTTCGTAGCGGTTAGTCCCTTCGTGCACACCGTTGGAGCCCAGTTCCGCAGGGTTTGGCGCACGGAATGCTGTACCAGCATTGGCTTTAAAGTTCAGCACATCATTAAAAGTGTGGGTATAACCAACGGCACCGCTAAGGTTGCCAAACTTGTTATCGAAGCCTGTAAAAACCTCCTCCCCATCCACAAATTGCTGCTTGCCTTTATTTTGGATATAATCAACCCGTAGGCCTGCGCTAAAAGTATTTTTATCCCAGGTCTTCTTTACAAAGCCGAACGCCCCTGTGCTGTACTCATCATAAGCAGGCACCAACAATTCCACTCCTTTATTAATGCTATGCCCAAGGCTTGCGCTAACACCAATAACCGGATGCCAGCCGTCAAACTCGTGCATATAATACTTGGCATCCAGCGAGTAGGTGTTCAAATCAAAAAATAATACGGGGGTAGGGTTATCCTCCAATTCGCGGCGTTGGTTTTTTTGGAATCCGAGGTCGAGCTTTAAGGAATTGCTTCCCAATATAAAGTTGTTGTTCAACGCTAATTTATAGTGGCGGATATCCTGCTTAGGGTAATCAAGGGTGCGGCTCGTGTTATCGCTATACAGGTTATCGCCCGGCTCCGCATCAAAAAACCCGATGTTAGTTTTAAAGTACGAAAAATTTAAGTGGGAATAGCCCCAGGCTTTATTTACGCCCAGCATGCCGTTAACATCCGTTTGGTTGAACCCGCTGTTTTGGAAATAGCCGGCCGGTGTGTTATAAGAGTGTGCATTTTGATAGGTGCCGCGGCCTCTCCAAACAAAACCATTTTCGTTACCGGTCAGCATAAGCGAGGTATTGGTTAACCCGCTATTGGTGGAGTAATTGCTCAGTACCTCCCCTTTAACCGTTCCCTCGGCAGGCGATGGCGGATCAATTACATTAATAACGCCGCCCAGGGCATCCGAGCCGTACATTAAG
>CBFGNE010000800.1:0-2115 GCA_965649995.1 uncultured Mucilaginibacter sp. | reverse complement strand
GACCACCAACCGCGCACGTTGGTAACGGCTTTAAATACTGCTTCGGGGCTTTGGCCTACCACAAAGCTGGTAGTATAATCCTTCTTTGGCATCGGTTTAAAATTCAATAGGGTTAGTAATGTAGTTAAGGTAATTAGTAAAGTTTTCATATAATCATTCCTGCCGTTAGGTTTACGTTTGTGCCTGTAAAAGCGCTGCCCTCGTCTGATGCTACAAACACCGCGGCGCTGGTAAGTTCTGCAAGGGTTGTTAAGCGGCCGCGGTGGGTCATGCCTTCCATTACGGCGTGGAACTGCTCAAAAGTTATTCCGTGCGATTTGCCGTGTATCTCCCATACTTCATCAATCAATGGCGTTTCGGGTATGCCGGTGGTTTGCAGGCATGCCGCCCTCACCCCGCGCGGGCCACACTCTACCGATAAGGATCGGCACAGCGCTTCCAATGCCGACCAGGCAGGTACCATTCCACCCACAAAAGGCGGGCTTATCCTGCTTGCGTTTGGCGTATGCATCAAAATAACGCCTTTGCCCCGCTCTGTCATTACACGGGCTGCTGCCTTGGCTGTAATAAAGTGCGACCTGGTGTAAGTACTGATGGGTAGGAAAAAAGCATCAACATCAAGTTCGGCCAGTGCTATGCCCTGTATTCCCTTTTGCGGGATGCCTATCGCGTTAAAAGAAATATCAACCTGCCCGGCCTGCTGTAAAACGGTTTCTATATGGGCGTTTACGGCCACCTCGTCCAGCGCATCTAATTGGGTGGTGGTAACTGTGCCACCACTGCTTTTTATTTCGTTAGCTATTGCTTGTAGTTTAGCCGCGGTGCGCCCTGTTAAAAAAACCTGCGCCCCTTCTTTGGCAAAGGCTTTTGCAATTGCGCCGCCTACGGTGCCATCGCCGTAAATAACGGCAACTTTGTTTTCGAGTTTTTTCATACCACCAAAAGTATCGTCTAAACCATCGCCCAATAGGGTGTGAAATGGACTTTATAAAGGGTTGATTTGGACAAGATAACCCTTTATATTTGATGAAAATTAGCACATGAAACACCTCACCATCGTTTTCCCCGACGAGCAAAGCAATTTTAGCACCGTTGCCTGTATTGCCGGCACTTTCGAAATATTTGCTGCCGCCAATGCCTACCGCAGAAAAGCGGGCAAGCAAGACTTGTTTACAATTGCCCTGGCTGGCTCTACCGAAAAGAAGGAATTGTATGGGGGCATGTTCACCGTAAAGCCGCAGGTACAAATTACAACCATAGCCAAAACCGACCTCATTATAATTCCCTCGTCGGTGCCGTTTCACCAACAGCCGGGGGAGGAAAGTGAAGGCTTAATGTGTTGGATAAAGAAACAATATAAAGGGGGGGCCGAGCTGGCGAGTATGTGCTCGGGTGCATTTATGCTGGCCTCCTCGGGCTTGCTGGATGGGCGTACATGTTCTACCCATTGGGTGCATGCCGATGCCTTCCGCAAACAGTTTCCGCAGGTGCATTTAAAGGCCGAGCAGTTGATCACCGATGAAAAAGGCATTTATACCAACGGCGGGGCGTATTCTTTCCTTAACCTGATGATATACCTGATAGAAAAATACTACGGCCGCGAAACCGCCATCTATTGTTCCAAGATCTTCCAGATAGAAATGGACCGCAACAGCCAGTCGGCCTTTGCCATTTTCACCGGGCAAAAACTACATGGCGACGAGATGGTAGCAAAAGCGCAGGCCTATATAGAAAGCAACCTGCACCAGAAGATCTCGGTGGAAGATATGTCGGGCAGGTACGCCATCGGCAGGCGCAATTTCGACAGGCGGTTCATCAAAGCCACCGGTAATACCCCGGTAGAGTATGCCCAAAGGGTAAAAATAGAATCGGCAAAAAAAGCACTGGAAACCAGCCGCAAAACCGTGAACGAAGTAATGTACGAAGTAGGCTACTCGGATGTAAAGGCCTTCCGCGAAGTGTTCCGGAAGATAACTGGCATGTCGCCGCTGGATTACAGGGGGCGGTATAATAAGGATGGGGTGTAGGGAGGCAGCGGTATCATTGCGTTTACGGCGCCATCTCAAAACATCTCCAATTTTTGCGCGTTAACCAACCATGCAGCACATTTTATTT
>CBFGNE010000799.1:0-2126 GCA_965649995.1 uncultured Mucilaginibacter sp. | reverse complement strand
TATGAAAAACGTTTTTGTAAGCGCTGCCTTGCGCCCTTTTTTATCGGCAAAGGTACCCATCAGCCAGCCGCCAAGCGGGCGCATTAAAAAACCAATAGCAAATACCCCGGCGGCGTTTAGCAACTCCACCGTTTTATCAGTCGACGGGAAAAACGATGCCGCGAAGTAAAGCGAGAAGGCCGAGTATACATACCAATCGTACCACTCCACCAAATTACCCAGCGAACCGCCTACGATAGATTTGATACGGCTTGCGGTGCTTATCGGGGCGTTGGTGTGGATGGTGGCCATGGTTTCGTTTTCAGGGGGATAGTGAAGGCAAGATATAAATAATTTGATGGGTTTGAAAACGGCAGGCCTGTGGCAGGTAGGGCAGGGCAGCCCCGCTTTCCACTGTACCGCCAAGGGCAAGTGCTTGTTGAAAAAAGCATCCGGGCGGTGCCGTTTCAATCGGGTTTATGGTTGAAAATTTGGTGCGTGCGTCAAAGTGAATAATTTTTGATTTTTTTCCGCAGATATGCATCCGAAAACCACAGATTTTTGAAGAAAAACGCCCATTTTTGTCGGGAAAAATTCTGTTTCCGGTTTGTTTTGGGCCTTAATCTTCCCTACCTTGTCTCATGCTTTTCACCGAAGATTTTTTGCACTACGTTTGGAAATTCCGCCTGTTCGACAGGCAGGATCTCCGCACCACCGAAGGTGAAGAGCTGGAGATTTATTCGGTAGGGCTGCACAACACCCACGCCGGCCCCGATTTCCAAAACGCCCGCATCCGCATAGGCGAAACTACCTGGGCAGGCAACGCCGAACTGCACCTCAGCTCAAGCGACTGGCAGCGCCACGGCCACACCACCGACGGTGCTTATGATAATGTAATTTTGCATGTAGTTTATTCTGATGATCAGCCAGTTACACTACCATCAGGCCGCCGCGTACCCACCCTGGAACTTAAAAACCGCATCAATCCGGACCTGCATTTGCGCTACCATAACCTCGTTTTCGGCAACCAAACCATCATCCCCTGCGAAGCGAGCATAGGCAAAATAGATCCATTAACCATGCAAAACTGGCTCACCCGCATCGTGGTAGAACGGCTGGAAAAGCGGGCCGAAACCGTTACCGCCGCCCTCGCACTCAACCGCGGCGACTGGGAGGAAACCTTTTACCAGTACCTTGCAGCCAATTTCGGCTTCAAAACCAATGCGTTACCGTTCGAGCTGATGGCAAAGTCCCTCCCCCAAAACATCCTCGCGAAGCACAAAAATAACCCCCTGCAAATAGAGGCACTGATATTTGGCCAGGCGGGATTTTTGGCAGGTGAGTTAACTGATGAGTACCCGCGCAGCTTAAAAAAGGAGTATGATTACCTGCGTAAGAAGCTCAATTTTAAGCCAATAGAGAATCATCTTTGGAAATTCCTGCGCATGCGGCCGCAAAATTTCCCTACAATCCGGCTGGCGCAGTTTGCAGCATTGGTAGTGCAAAGCAATCACCTGTTCTCCAAAATATTAGAGGTAAAGGAGGTTAAAGCATTAAGGGCGCTATTCGCCGATATTAAAGTAAACCCGTATTGGGAAAATCACTACCGTTTCGATAAGGAATCGCCGCCTGTGGGTAAGCATTTCGGGCAGGCATCGGTAGATACCGTGCTGCTAAATACGGTGGCTTTGTTCCTTTTTAGCTATGGGCGGCACATGCAGCAAACCTTTTTTACCAGCCGTGCGTTAAAGCTTTTAGAAAATATTCCAGCTGAAAATAACCATGTTACGCAAGATTTTGCTACCTTAGGGGTAAATATTTTCACCGCATTTGAATCGCAGGCGCTGTTAGAGTTAAAAAATAATTATTGCGACTATAAGAAATGCCTGCGATGCGGCGTTGGAATTAAAATACTAAAACCCGGCTGATATGTTACAACGGATCATCACCTTTTTTGAGCGCTACTCCTTCGGGGTATGCACTTACCTGGGCGAGCGTTTCAACGTTTCCATCGCCAAGATCAGGTTATTCTTCATCTACTCGTCGTTCCTGGCGGTTGGTTTCCCGCTGATATTTTACTTCTTTGCCGGTATTGTGCTTGATTTCCGTAATTATATCAAGCGTAGCACGACGAGAGCTGTGGATAT
>CBFGNE010000798.1:0-2128 GCA_965649995.1 uncultured Mucilaginibacter sp. | reverse complement strand
CTGTTCATCTGGCGGAAAGCTTTGATGTCGTCTAAACTTAGGTCGTAGCCGGTTAAGTACAGGAAGTTATATTGCAGGATACAGGCATGCCCGGCAGATAGGATAAACCTGTCGCGGTTTGCAAAATCAGGGTTTTTGGGGTTGTAGTTTAAAAATTTCGTCCACAGTACATGCCCCATGGGCGCTAATGCCATTGCCGTGCCCGGGTGGCCTGAGTTTGCTTTTTGTACGGCATCCGCAGAAAGTACCCTTACGGTATCTATCGCTAATGTCTCGAGTGCTTGATTTGGTTTTTCCATTATTGTATTAAAAGGTAATTACTTTAGAAAAGGATCGATCAGTTTTATTGACCCATCGGCTTCATGTTCAAGGGAGGTTACTTTCACATTTCTTAGATGTGTTTTGCCAGAAATTTCTGTATCGTGATAAAAGATATACCATTTCCCCTTAACTTCTATAATCGAGTGGTGCGTGGTCCATCCTTGTACCGGTTTCATAAATACGCCTTTGTATTGAAAAGGGCCAACCGGACTATCACCTATGGCATAGCAAAGCAAATGTGTATCTCCTGTAGAGTAGGTAAAATAATACTTGCCATTATATTTATGCATCCATGATCCTTCAAAAAACCTCCGGTTGTGGTCTTTACCCAGTAAAGGCTTGCCAAGGCTATCCAGTATTACAACATCCTTTGCAGCGCCGTCAAACTCTGTCATATTGCCCTTTAATTTGGCTACTTTACAGCTAATAGCTGGCTTGTCGTCCTGCTGCAAGTCAGTTTTAGAGCCGTTGCTTTCGTATTTACCAGTGTTCCAACGTTGCAGCTGTCCACCCCAAATACCGCCAAAATACATATATGAGCTCCCATCCGTATCGGTAAATACAGCCGGGTCGATGCTAAAGCTACCGGCTATAGGTTCTGGTTGTGCTTTAAAGGGGCCTTGAGGGCGTTTTGATGTTGCTACCCCGATTTTAAACACGTCGTTTTTATCCTTTACCGGGAAATACAGGTAGTAGGTGCCGTTTTTATACGCTGCATCAGGCGCCCAAAGCTGCCTGCCCGCCCACGGAATATCTTTTATATCCAAGCCAACGCCTTCGTCGGTTACTTTACCACCAATGCTATCCATTGATAAAATGTGATAATCTTTCATGGCAAAATGGTCCCCATTATCGTTTTCAGGCACGCCTGCATCAATATCATGAGAAGGATATATGTAAATTTTATTTTCAAACACATGCGCCGACGGATCCGCAGTATAAATTTCGCTGATCAGCGGCTTGGTAAGAAACTTCACCTTCGCACTATCAACACCCGTGCTATCAACACTTGCGGTGCTTGTTTTTTGTGATGAAGAGTTGCATGCCAATAACGAGCCTGCAACAAATGATGCCATTAGAAATGGCTTGGCTTTAATTAATGAATAATACATGGGTTTATAATTTATAGCTTGGTTAATAATAATTTCATTGGTTTCCGCCTATACCGGGCGCCTGTAAATACTTCCTGTTTCGGTAATAGCTTAGCGGTTTTTCGGGTTTCTCGTATCCAGCAGGTATAGGTTTATGAGAAAAAGTTTGGAAATACAGCACACACGCATTCCGCCAGGTGGTAGCTTCATCGTACTGAATTGCCATTAACTGTTTAACCGATTCAAAACGTTCCTTATCAACGTAAGGCGCTAATTTGCTCCAGGTAGCTTGCATATGTTTAACAGAGTCAGCACCGGTATAGTAACGATGGACCAGTTCCTCCCATAATGTATTTCCCGAACGCATTTTATAATCCCATTTTAAATGATGAAACCATAACAAATACTCATCCGGGCATGTGGCTAACTTTTCAAACCTGTCCCTAACAGGGGGCTGATACTGCGCAACAGCATTGCTGCCGGTACTGCTGCGGTCAAAACCTATCCCTGCGGAATCAGCCTTGTGATAATAGGTTGCATTCCAGTCGGGGCGGCCTGCATTATCAACCCAGGGGCCGGGACCATAGTGCGTATTCACGCCCATAATATGATGCAGGCCAAGTGGTGTCATATAGTTAACCGTATTTTCCCTCGATTGCAGCATAATGCTTTTCATCGGCGCAACAAAAGCAGGTTGGTTAGAAAAGGTCATTTTT
>CBFGNE010000797.1:0-2131 GCA_965649995.1 uncultured Mucilaginibacter sp. | reverse complement strand
TAAAGGCTATTCACAGTGGAAATTTAGCTGTTTTTTAAAACAAAGCCAATTAAATTATCAACATCCGCTAAAATGTTACGGCTTTTTGCGAGAAAAGCAGGGTTTGGTGCGTTTGGGTTGCTGCAGCCCCGCTGTACGCTGCAAGTCCTCCTTCGTCCGGGCTTTACGCTGCCATCAGGTTTAGATGGGTTTGGGGTTGTGCTTATTTTTTTACTTTTTTCTCCACCGCGGCATTGCGAGGTACGAAGCAATCTCCTGATAAGCAGAGCCGCTTTGCATCCCGCTCGTCTTACGTAGAGATTGCTTCGTACCTCGCAATGACGTGGTGGATGAAGTTCTTGGCTGACTTATTCCCTACACCAACACCAACTGCCCAAAATGGTAAGCAATATGGTTGGTGCGGCTAAGCAGTACGCTTAGGCGGTTGCGGGTTGGGTCGTTGGCGAAGTCTTCGTCCGTCATGGCGTTGTGGCGCTTAAACCAGTCTTCGGCGGGTAGGGCGTTAAACAGTTCTGTTAGGTGGCTGTGCACCTCGTCCCAGTATTGTTTAAGCTGCGCAACAGTGTAGGCATCGACAGCAGGCCCATCCGGCGAGCGTAAGAACACCGGGGCAAGCTCCGGGTATAAGGCCTCGCCCAAGCCCAAAGTATCGCTTAGCAGCCCGTGGTAGCTGCTGAGGTGGCCATACAGGTAAATGATGCGGTTTTTGCCGGGTGCTATGGTTTGCTGAAAATCGGCATCGCTAAGGGCATTGAAATATTTTTCGGCGCGGGCAACCTGGGTGTTCCAACCTTGTAGCGCCATTTTTACAAATAATTGCTGATCCATCTTTTTTTGTGGTAAAGATGGATCAACAATAACGGATTTGGTAGTATCCGGATGAAATTGACTTGTTGTTGACGATGCACCCAGATGGTTATTTCACCTCAAACAAAAACGATTGCGAAGCGGCATCGCCATTGGCTGTCATCCCCTGCACTACACCAAAGTATTTGCCGGTTTGGTCTGATGTGTAAAAGGCAACTTTATTAGCGGTAGCTGTACCTGTCTTAATATCGGGCGACCAAAATAACAGGTTCCGGAAATCGGGCAGGCGGCTTTTTTGCTGCCCTTCCGTTTCGTATACAGGCGAATAAAACTCGCGCTGCACCTGCATGCCTTCGTAATCTATAACCACGGCGTGCGGGTCCATTTCGGCGCCGCCAAGGTCGCCTTTGTAGGTGGTGTAGTTCATGATGCCTTCGTATACTGACGGCCCCCAGAAGTAGCGGTCGCGAATCACCTGCAGGCGCTGTACTTTTAGCGGGTCTACCGCCATCAGCTTATCAATGTTAAATACAGGCACACCATCAACAATTACCAGCGGATCGCCGGTGAGCAGTACTTTTTCATTCATTAAGGTGACATGGGAACGCCCGCGCGACCGGGATACACTGGCCTCGCGTACGTACTCGCGTATTACCTCGTCCATGGTTACAAAACGGGTAAAATCATCCAGTTTATAGGTTTTATAAGGGGTGCCAAAAAAACCGCTGCTATCTACTATCGGCTCGTAGTAGCGTTTTAGCTTATTGCCGGCATAAATATTTTGCACCTGCATGCTCATGCTCTCCTGCTGCAGCGATGCCTGCATACTTGCCGTTAAATTAAAGGCAGGCAAAGCGGTTTTACTGTATTGCTCGGCAAAAGGGCTTAATATTTCCAGTTTATGCACCGTATCTTTTTCGGTGTTGGTTTGTACTACAATCTCGTTGGGGCCATAAAACTCTTTGGTGTTAAAAAACAACCTTCCTTCCGCATCGCTTTTTGCGGCATAAACCTGTACGCGCTTACCGGGTACGCCAAGGTAAGCCAAAACATCCTTAGCGTTGTTTTTTGCCGAATCGGTTACCTTGCCTATAATCATATGCCCGTTGTATTCTGGCAGGTATTTGTAAGCCACTGTATTCCCCTGCATTATATTTTCCCAGCGGAACCTCCTCCATCCTTGCGTAAGCAGTAAGTTATCTATGGCTTCATCAGCCTCGGCAGTAGTATTTTTAAGGTAGTACGCTGCAGATTCGATACCGCCCTTCAATTCCGACCCGAGCCAAAAGTAGGTCAGGATATCGTCCTGATCTAAAGTTTGCAG
>CBFGNE010000796.1:0-2134 GCA_965649995.1 uncultured Mucilaginibacter sp. | reverse complement strand
GTGGAGCCGGAGGGATTCGAACCCTCGTCCAAACATGGTATAAGGTAAGCTTTCTACATGCTTAGCTGTTATTTAATTGTAGGGACTATGGAAGGTTAACCGCTTACCTGTACCTTAATCCTTAGGTGCTTTGTTTCGCCTGCTTACCACACCTTTAAGCAGGCTATTTCCGTTTTTCGATGCCCCGGTTGCCGATCCAACAGAACAGAAAACCGGCGGGACAAAAGCTATGCTAATTCTAAATTAGGCAGCTAAGGCGTAGTTATTTTCGCCATTTGTAAGTTTGAGCGTTCAGATTTTAGCGCTAATTCACCCAACGCGCTGCATGCTTACTTATTTATCTCCATCCTGTCAATTCCGGTCGACCCCATTTTTTTGGAATTTGCAGTGGCTTTGCCAGTTTGCAGATGATGCAAAGATACTGATATTTTTTTGATTTAACCGACTATAGCAGTTTGTCGATTTTTAAAATAAAGGCTGGAAGCTCTCATTTTACCGCAAAAAACCTGTAAAAATCTGTGTTTTTCTTTGATTTTCGGAGGGTTTCTGTGAAAGCCCGATTGACCGCGTTTTACACCATCAATTTACCCAACCAGGTATTTCAGCACCGGCAATTTGCTCATCACATACACCAGCAACCACGATAACAGGAAGCACAATAGCGCCACCAGCGGGATGCTGAGCCATGGATTAAAAACAGCATAGGTAATGCCATTGATCTCGAGCACATTCAACACCAGGGCGTGGCAGAAGTAAATACCCAGCGTATATTTCCCTGTATTTGTAAAAATGAGGTCTAATTTGGTCGGTATTTTTACCTTAATGTGTTTTGCAATAAGAAACGCGCCAGCAGATAGCGCCACCACAAACGGCCCTACCGGTTCATAGAAATATGTGCTTAGCTCGTTGGTTTTTACTTTGAGGTAGTAGGTGCCTATGGCGATAATTATCGCGAAGCATAAAAATACCAAAGCCGCTATGAACGCCATCCCCGGAAAATTAAATTGCTTGTTGGCAAGGTAGTACCCCAGCACCAGGTAGCCGATGTATCCGCTAAAGTATTTCAGTTCTACCGCGGTATCAAAACTGGTCAGATATGGTGTGCTGATAATTATCGTAATAAACCATATCATCAAAAAGTACAGTAGTTCTTGTTCGGTAGCGTGGCGGACGAATTTGTTAAGTATGGGGATAACCAGGTACAAGCCTATCAGCAGGTATATGTACCACAAATGGTACGAAGTGCCGGTTTTAAGCTGATGCAACACTTGGGTGATATTGGCCAGGGCACCGCCATTAAAATAGATGATCTCCTGGTACCACTGGTACACGATATAAACCAAACTCCAAAACAGGAAGGGGAGTATCAGCCGGCCTAAACGTTTCTTGAGGAAATTGCCGAGCTCGTAGTCGCGGTTGAGGAGGAGGGTACCGGTTATCATCACAAAAACAGGTACTGCAAACCTGGTTACGGCATTGTAAGCATCCGCCGCCACCCAATGGCCTGATGCCGCAGTTTTATAACTAAAAAGCAGGGGCGAGGCGGTATGCAAAATCACCACCGCAAACATCGCTATCAGCCGTAAATGGTTTACCCAGGGGAGTTTTGTTTGGTTCATTAGTTCATTTGTGCACTGGTGCATAGCTTCGTACATGGCAAACTGCCAACTCTTTGCCCACTGGGAACTGCCGACTGCAAACAGCCCACTGCAAACTAAACCCTTCCCGGGTACGCTTTAAGGCCTTCTGACAGAACTTCCATTGCTTTATTAAGGTCGTGGTTGTTTAGCACGTAGGCCATGCGCACTTCGTTGGTGCCTGCACCGGGTGTGCTGTAAAAGCCTGTTGCGGGTGCCATCATTACGGTTTGGTTTTCGTAACTGAAACTTTCCAGCATCCACTGGCAAAACTTATCGGCGTTATCTATCGGGAATTTAGCCACCACGTAAAACGCGCCACCCGGGTTGGGGCAGTACACGCCTTCAATTTTATTGAGCGCAGTAACCAGCGTATCGCGGCGTTTGGTGTATTCTGTATTTACGGCGGTAAAGTATTCGTCGGGCGTATCTACGGCTGCTTCGCCGGCAATTTGCTCTACCATGCCCGGCGATAGGCGCGCCTGCGCAAATTTTAA
>CBFGNE010000795.1:0-2145 GCA_965649995.1 uncultured Mucilaginibacter sp. | reverse complement strand
GCGCTTCCCTCGGAATGACATGGCTGTAAGTCATTGATAGTTAGCATTCTTATTTCTACACGTCATAACCATTTTTTTCAGGTTCCCCCTGTTGGATACTCGCAATGACGCGGTGGGATTTGCTTGCGCTTTCTGCAAACTGCCCACCGCTATCTGCCAACTGCTTTACGCCGCGCTCGATATATACTTCACCAAACTCCTCTTAGCCACAGGCAATAAAGTTTGCTCCAGCGGGAAACTAATATCGCTTTGCACATAATACAGCGCCGGGTTAGGCAGATGTTTATGGCGACGGATCAGGTCGAGCTTAATGTATTCGGGCGTTGTGGTAATGCTTTGTTCGTAGGTATCTATAAACTGCACGTTAATGCCTCGGAATTTATCGTCTTTATTCTCAAAAATAGTTACCTGGTATTCGTAAACATAATTGGTACGCTCTTTACCGTTCCTCAAACTAAAATAGCCATGGTACGGCACAATTGGCACCAGCCCTATCGGGTCGATAACCAGGCGGCTTTCTACAAAATCGTATATATCCTTACCGGTTTGTATGGCCGGGTTCATTTTAGCCAGGGCATAATAAATAATGCTCTCTATCTCCGCCATTGATGTATCATCCTGCACTATTTTTTGATAGGTAAGCTTTACCGCTTCAATATCCGCCTTGGTGAGCCGTTGCGGAAAAGCCTGCTGCAAAGCGCTTTTATTGTTCTTAAAATCGAGCAGGTTGTTGTAATGAAATATAAGGTCGCTTAGGTTTGGGTATAGCCTGCTTTTATCAAAGTGGCGGTTAATCTCCTGCAGGTAATCCAGCAAAATGTATTTTTTATGCTCAAAATCTATCGATCCTTCGATGAACCAGTTGATGCCTAATGATTTCATATTTTAAACAGTTTTACGATTAGCTTAAATTAAATAAAAAACGTCAATTTGTAAAATGCAATCAGGAACGCTTTTTTTAATACCCGTACCCCTCGCCGATGCTGCCTCGGCAAAATCGTTTACCCCCTACCTTGTAGATACTATAAACGCGGTAAAAGAATATATTGTTGAGAACGAAAAAACAGCCCGCCGCTTTTTAAAGGAGGCCGGATTAAAAACCCCGCAAAGCGAACTGTTGATACACGATTATGGTAAACACAACCGCGACAGTGGCCTAAAAGAGTTTTTTACAGGTTTGATGGCCGGCAACGACGTTGGTTTAATGAGCGAAGCCGGCTGCCCCGGCATTGCCGACCCCGGCGCTGATATTGTGGCCGAAGCGCACCGTAAAGGCATAAAAGTAGTGCCGCTGGTTGGGCCAAGCTCCATATTGCTGGCATTGATGGCTTCCGGGTTTAACGGGCAAAGTTTTACTTTTCATGGCTATATCCCCATTGATAAACTGGAACGCGCCAAAAAAATAAAAGAATTGGAAGCCCTTGCCGAGAAGAAGCAAACGCAAATATTTATTGAAACGCCGTTCCGCAACGATAGCATGCTGGAAGATGTACTTAAACACTGCAAACCGCAAACCAGGCTATGCATTGCCTGTGATATTACCGCATCAACCGAGTTCATAAAAACCATGAGCATTGGCGACTGGAAAAAACAAGTACCCGACCTGCGCAAACGGCCGGCAATTTTCTTACTATTCCAGGCCTGATAATTGATGATAGCCCTGCCGAAACATACACAGGTGCTGATAGTAGGCGCAGGCCCATCCGGGCTGATGATGGCAGCACAGCTACTGCGTTACGGCGTAGTGCCCGTTATTATAGATGCTAAGCAAGGGCCAACAACCCACTCTAAGGCATTGGCAGTACAGGCGCGGTCGCTGGAGATATACCGGCAAATGGGGCTGGTTGATAAAGTGATAACCGGGGGAAAGAAAGCCGCCGGCGCCTCCTTTTGCCGCGACGGTAAAACCTTTGCAACACTCGCCTGGGATGATATCCAAAATGCCGGTACGCTGTATCCGTTTGTCCATTTTTACGAACAAAGCAAAAACGAACGTTTGCTGCTGGATTACCTTACCATTAACTGCTGCCCGGTTTATTGGCAAACAACGCTCCACTCACTAAAACAAAAGGCCGGCGGCGCCGAGGTGCAATTACAATCCGCCAATGCCACCCACACCCTCACCTGCGGGTATGTTGTTGGTGC
>CBFGNE010000794.1:0-2147 GCA_965649995.1 uncultured Mucilaginibacter sp. | reverse complement strand
TGAGAATATTGGCATCATCCATAAGATATGCAATATCTACTTTACCGATGCCGACGACCGAAAGGATGCTTACCAGGAAATTTTGTACCAGTTGTGGCGGTCGTACGCAAGTTTTAAGGGCGATGCCAAATTCTCTACGTGGATGTATAAGGTGGCGCTGAATACTGCTATTACCTATCACCGCAAAAGCAACCGGCAACATAATACAAACATGTTGGCAGAGGATTTAGAACAGTTTGCCGGGAGCGATGAGCAGCAGCATGTTAATGAGCGGATGGCTTTGCTTTACGCGGCTATAAATACGCTGAATGCAACCGATAAGGCTATAAGCCTGCTTTACCTGGAGGACAACAGTTACGACGAAATTGCAGCTATAACAGGCCTCAGCAAAACTAATGTAAGCGTAAGGCTGGTGCGGGTAAAATTGAAACTAAAAGAAAAATTAAAAAACATTATTTAACCAACTACAAAACTCAATTATTATGGAACCATTAGACGACGTAAAAAACCTGTGGCAAAAAAATACTTTCCAGCCAACCGATACATCTTTAACAAAAGAAGATGTTGCCGAAGCGATTAAAGTAAGGGCAAAAAAAGAGAAAAATAGCATTGCCGAATACTTTTGGCTATCGCTAACATTCCACATTATCATCTATTCTTTTAGCAGTTACCTGCTTATCAAATACCGGGGTGCCGCACAAATTACTGTATTAACCGCTATTGGGGTGTTGCTGTACATCCCACTAACCATTATTTTGATGAGGAAATTTAAAGCCCTGTACAAACCGGCAGAAGTGGCCGGCGATAACATCCGCACCTACGTGGGCAAACAGTATAAAACTTTAAGCGAGTTCTTCGCCTTCAAAAAAAGGTTCGATATGGCATCCGTGCCGCTTACCTCCATTATTTTAACCGGCATACTGTTTAAACTTTATGTACCGGGCGGCGTTCAGCAGCATCTGCCGGCAGCATTAGCCGCATGCCTGGCAATGCTTTTAGTTTATGCTGTGGCCGCATGGGCCGAAAATAAAAAGCATTTCACCATCCCGCTAAAGCGGCTCCGGTTTTTGCTGGATGATATCGAAAACAAGGACTAAGCAATCGCCCCAAACACCTTTCGCTATCGCATCATACCTTTACCCGCCTGCTTTGTTAAGGTTTATAAGCAGGCGGGCAAGGATCTTCCACCGCCCTCCCCCTACCTTCAAACCACCAAACACCCCAAGCGGTAACAGCGTAATAATAAATGTAAAATTAACAGTACTTAGTGTATTGAAATTTAATTTTTTTTAATATTTATGCAATTGTATTTAGCTGATAATTAGCCATATAAATAGTGTGTAAAAAATACATTATGTAAATAAATATTCAAAAACACTTGTTTCTTAGTGTATCAAAAGCATATTTTTGGGCAACCAATTATAAACTTTTTACCTTCATGAATACAAGTAATAACCGGGTGCCCCAATTGGGGTATCTCAACCTGGCTAATGGGCCTGCTATTTTTTATCAACTAAACCCGGCACAATTAATTGAGGCCGCCATCAAACGAAACGAAGGCGTTTTAAGCGATTCGGGCGCGCTCGCAATCGACACCGGCAGCTTTACCGGCAGGTCGCCAAAAGACCGCTTTATTGTAGACGACCACATCAGCCACGATAACGTATGGTGGGGAGCCGTCAATTTTAAATTTGATGGAGCAAGGTTCAATGCCCTATTTAAAAAAATGACCGCCTACCTGGCCAAAAAAGATGTTTTTGTACGCGACAGCAGCGCCTGTGCTAACGAAGACTTCCACATCGATATCCGCGTGGTAACCGAGACAGCCTACCAGAACCTGTTTGTACACCACCTGTTCATCAGGCCCGAGGCACCAAACCCGGATGGCCGCCCCGAATGGACCATCATTGCTGCCCCCGGGTACAGTGCCGACCCGGAGGTTGACGGCACACGCCAAAAAAACTTCACTATCATCAGCTTCAGCAAAAAAACCATCCTGATAGGCGGTACCGGCTATACCGGCGAAATAAAAAAAGCCATTTTTACGGTGCTTAACTTTACCCTGGCGCACGATAAACAGGTGCTACCTATGCACTGTGCGGCCAATACAGGCATTAATGGCGATACAGCAATTTTCTTTGGCCTTT
>CBFGNE010000793.1:0-2148 GCA_965649995.1 uncultured Mucilaginibacter sp. | reverse complement strand
CAAAACCAAAACCGACCCGGTTTGGGAATACCACAAATACATTGGCTACGATGGTTTTATAAATAAATATGGCAAACCAAAGGATGTGGAGGATTTTGCGAATAAGGCCCAGCTGGTAAATTACGATCAGTACCGTGCATTAATGGAGGGCTTTAGCGCACACATGTGGGATTGGTACACCGGCACCATCATCTGGAAAACACAAAACCCCTGGACGGCCATGCGCGGGCAGATGTACGATTATTACCTGGACCCGAACGCCTGCCTTTACGGGCTGCACAATGGCAGCGCGCCGCTGCACATTATGTATAACCCAACCGACGGCATGGTGATGGTGGCCAACAATACCTTTACGCCAAAAACCAACCTGATGCTGGTTGCCAAACTGTATGACATGGCAGGCAAGGAGAAAATGATCACCCAGGTTTTTGTAGATGTAACGGCTGCTACTACCAAACGCTATTTATCCATAAAAGCAGCTATTGATGCTGCCGCTAAGGAAGATGGCGCATTTGTAGTCCTGGAGCTTTTGGCTGAGGACAAAACACAGTTGAGCCAAAATATTTATTGGGTGCCAAACGAAGGCGGGGAATACACCGGCCTACAAAAAATGGGCAAGGCCGATTTGCAGGTAAAGGCCACCGCCATCCAAAACGGCAAAATAGAGGTGACGCTCACCAACAGCAATAAGGCGCCGGTGGCATTCTTCAACCGTTTATCTGTTGTGGATGCGGTTACAAAACAACGCCTGCTGCCGGCCTTTTATAGTGATAATTATGTATCGGTATTGCCCGGCGAAGTAAAGAAGGTAGTAATAGACTATACCGCCGTAAAAAATGCCCCGGCCCCACAAGTAAGCATCAGCGGGTGGAATGTGGCGGAGAAGTTTATCGCCCTCAGTAATTAACTTATCCTGTCGGCCCATGGCCGGTTGTTTGCGTTTTGACTCTGCCGGGCCTCGGCCGGCAGAGTCAAAATACCCTTTTTTTGACAGAACCGGAGATAACCACAGATTAGCCCGAAAACCACAGAAAAACACCGAAAAAGCTCCGATTTTCGCCGATTTTCGATATTGGCCAATTAGCTGTACGAAACTGTACGAACTTGTACGAAACTGTACGAAAGTGTACGAAACTGTGCGAATTTTATCCAAACTGTACGAGGTTGTACGAACTGTACGATTCGTACAGTTGGTTAATTAATTAGTGGCTTTAATTGCGCTGCTTTTAGTTTCTTAACAATATCGGCACCTACCTCCCGGCCTTGCTTATTGCCGTTTTCAATAGCATCTTTAAAATGTATGCCACCATAAAACCTTGAAACAGAGGCTTCCTCTGCCGCTTGTATAAACGATTTAAAGCTGCGCGGCCCCACGCCATACGGTATTTCGGAGTCATCTGTATAGGCAAAATGGTCGCCCAGCAAGTAAGACAACACCGTTGCCGACGCATTGGAAAGCACCGCATGCCCGCTCGGGTATTCGGGGAAGGGTGGCGTTTGTAAAAAGGGCATCCATTTAACATCTATATAGCGGTTAATATAGGTTTCGGGGCGGATACCATTGCTGCGGTATTTCTCGTCCCAGCAACTAATAAAGGCATCCATTAGCGTAATGCCCTCCAAAGCCAGCACCTGTACCGAGGCATCGAAACCCAGGTTTGCCTTTTTTACGGCGATGCCTGCAATGTTCATCCAGTGCCCGCCGGGGCTTATTTTTTTAAAACCAATGGCCATATGCCCCGATGTGGTAACGGCAAAAGGGTTGCAATCCCAAAAGGAAGCAATGTTAACTTGCTCGCCAGAAGGGTGATGCGATATTTTATACACCTCGTAAGCTTGTTTATAAAATTCGCTGGTGCTGTCGGTGCTAAAGGGAGTAGGCCTTGCCGGCATAAACTGCCGCGACGAATCGATCATCATCGGGCGCACGGTTTTCCAGTTAGGCTCTACCGCTTCCATATACATGGGTGGGGTAGGGTACCAGTTTTTACCCCCTTTTAAAGGCGTGTAGCGCAGTTTTCCGCTTAGCCTGTTATAGTTGTCGCCCCGACTAAAGGCTATCACCTTACTGCTCATTTCTACCGCTGCGGCGATGGAGTTTTTTATAATTTCTTCGCTGATGTTACTCTTTTTCAGCAATTCAACATA
>CBFGNE010000792.1:0-2154 GCA_965649995.1 uncultured Mucilaginibacter sp. | reverse complement strand
CCATTGAATAATACCGGCGCCATCAACTGTTGATGAACCGTTAACATCCAGCGCCTGCCCGCTATTTTGGTTTAAAAAACGATAGAAAGCACCTGTATAAAATGCATCGGTACCACCTGCGCCCACGCCCCACGCATAGTTGAGGCGACTTAAACCCGATAAATTGGTATTTGTAACCGTGATGCTTGCGCCGCTTCCGCTTAATTGCTGCATGCTATAAATATCGCCGGTGCGTATGCCAGGCCAATAAACACTGCCCATGCCGTAACTGCGCGCCACGTTGGTAAGGCCCTGCAGGTAGGCAATTTCAGGGTCACCGCCTATGGCACCAGTGTAGTTTTTGCCGCCCGTCATGGGCACACCAAACTCGGTAAGCACAGCGCGGCTTGCATAATCACCTATATTGCTTTTGAAACGGTTTTCCCATTGCGCAGCGGTAGTGTTGGTGCCATCGCTAAAAAAGTTATAATCATGTATAGATAGCAGGCAACCGGTAAAGCGGCTATCGGCCCCTACTCCCTTAATATCCTGCGAGTAAGAGGTGCCGCTTATTAAAATATGCCCTTGCGGCACTGTTGGATAATTACTTAACCATTGCGCACAAATGGTTGTCCAGTCGGTTAACGAATATCCGTGAGGTTCGTTAAATATCTCGAAGTAAACGTGGGGGTTAGTGCCGTACCTGGCAACCACCGCTTTCCACATCAACCAAAACTCTGTCATATTATCTACTTTCCCATCGGCTTGTGATTTGGATTCCCAGCATGCCAATATTACATTCATATTTTTGCTGATAGCCTTATCAATAACGCCAATATAAGAACCCCACCACGCTTGCGACACGGTTGAATAATTCACCGGTAAGCGCAGCGTGTTTGCGCCCGTGTTGGCTTTGATGCCGGTTAACACGGCATCAGCTGTTGCGGATACGGTAGCGTAATTGTCTGAAGATGACAAGGCGCTTAAAACCAAAATACCATCGCTAAAATTATCGCCGTCTGCGGCCCAGTTTACACCCTTGAGCGGGCCGGCCGGGGGCGGGTCGGTAGTAACCGGGACAGCAGGTAAATCTACCACATCTGTTTTCCCGGGGTTATCGGCTACAGGGCCTTTATCTTTCTTACAACCGGTTATTAAAACACCAGCTATTAACACTAAACCAAATATTTTTTTCATAGGTAAGCCGGGGTTGATGCACTATTAAAGCAGAAGGGAGCAAGTAATACTCCCCTCTGCTTATTTATTAGTAACCAGTTATTAGTAACCGGCGTTTTGCTGTAATTGCCCACCCGAAGCCTGGATCTCGGTCCTTGGTATTGGCAACCAGTAGTGCTTGGTAGCAAATGAACGGCCATCCAAAGCAACTTTTGGTGTGTATACAAAGCTTCCGTCCGAAGCTTTGGTAATAATAACACCACCAGCAGGCTTGTTATCGGTAACCTCGGCAATCTTCCAACGGCGTACGTCGTAAAAACGGTGCTCTTCAAATGCCAGTTCTACACGGCGCTCGTAACGTATTGCATCGCGCATTTGTGCTTGCGATAAGCCGGCGGCCAATGCAGGCATATTAACTCCCGGGCGAGAACGGATCATGTTGATAGCCATACGTGCGCTTAAGGTTGATCCAGCCGGAACTGCATCCGGTCCGTAAGCCTCGTTAGCGGCCTCCGCAAAGTTCAGCAAGATCTCGCCGTAGCGGAAATAGATCCATGGATGAAAGCCGGCGTTGCCCCAGGGGTTTTCAAGCGGGTATGCATCGTCCATGTATTTGCGCAGGTAATATCCTGTTTTTGTTGTGTTCCAGTTGCTGTCGCCGTCTTTACTGTCTTTTCCACCCGGTATAAAGGTTTCCACATTGCGGCCTCTGTATGGCGAGCCATTGTGTAATACGGTGGCATCAAACCTTGGGTCGCGGTGGTCATATGGATGAGTTGGATCGTATCCCGAGGTTGGGTCTGTTATTGGTTTCCCGTTATCCATCTCATAATCGTCCACAAGGTTTTGCAGTGGTGTGTTACCTGCCCATCCGCCGTAACCATTTGGCCCGTTGGCAATTTCCATGTGGGTATGGTTATCATTTTTGGTGTACAGGCGCTCAAATATCACCTCGTTTGTTTCGTTAACCAAAAACATTTTGTTATAAACGCCGGTGTA
>CBFGNE010000791.1:0-2156 GCA_965649995.1 uncultured Mucilaginibacter sp. | reverse complement strand
TGCATCACGTAATTATGTGTATGCAAACATTGCTGCGTACCAGGTAATTGCTGCCGGTGATCCCAAGCACTTTCGTTCGCTCTCCGGCCAAATAAAGCATCTGCCCGCGGCGCCAACCCCACCTAAAGATACCGAGATCGACTTCCAGTTTGCATCATTATTATCCTTCTGCTTTGTAGGTAACGCGGTTACTTTTCCCGAGGGAAGCATGTCAACCTATGTAGAGGAGCTTAAGGAAAAGGCTAAAGATGCCGGTATGCCCTCTGATGTGTTTGAAAATTCGGTTGCCTATTCAGATACCGTTGCCAAATATATTCTAAAATGGAGCAAAAAAGACCACTACGCCCAAACCCGTTCGGCAAGTAAATACACTGTAAAGCGCACAGATGGCCGCTGGATACCAACACCACCGATGTATGCGCAGGCCCTGGAGCCGCACTGGGGTGAGATACGCCCAATGGTGTTAGATTCTGCATCGCAAATACCCGCGCCTGAGCCACCTGCATATAATATGACGGATAAAAACAGCGTTTTTTATAAGAGCGTTATCGAAGTGAAAACATTGGTAGACAGCCTCAACAAAGAGCAAAAACACATAGCAGATTTTTGGGATGATAACGCCTTTAAGCTAAACGTAATAGGGCATGCATCGTTCGGTACCAAAAAATTCTCGCCGGGCGGCCACTGGATGAACATCGCCGGGGCAGGCTCTGCAATTAAAAAGGCTGATTTTGGTACAACAGTAGCGGCTTATACGGAGACTTCTATCGCCCTTTTTGATGCCTTTATCAACTGCTGGTACGTAAAATATAGGGCGAACAGCGTTAGGCCCGAAACAGTGATCACCAAGGTTTTAGATGCCGACTGGCGCCCGTATATTCAAACCCCTCCGTTCCCCGAATATATTAGCGGCCACGCTGTGATCTCTGCTGCCGCGGCCGAGGTATTAACACATGATTTTGGCGATAATATAGCCTATACCGATTCGTCAGAGTCTGAATTTGGGATAGCGCCACGCAAGTTTAAATCGTTTAGGGAAGCTGCCGAGGAAGCGGCCATGTCCCGCGTTTATGGTGGTATTCATTACAAAATAGCTTGTGATGTAGGCAATATGCAGGGGCGCAAAATTGGGCAATTAGTAAACGAAAAATTGCAATTAAAGATAAAATAGCATCCATTTTATGAGAAAAATTACGCTATTCACCCTGTTTGCAATGCTGTCGGTATCTATTACGTCGATGGCCCAAAGCCCGTGGGTGATAAAAGCCGATAAAATAGACCCTGCAAATTATTACGGCATTACGGTTGCCAACGGGATGATTGGTATTGTTTCTTCGCCCGAGCCCTTTAAGGTAAAAAATGTGGTACTTGCCGGCGCGTATGACCTGTATGGCCGCGGCCGGGTTAGCAATTTCTTAAATAGCTTTAACCTGCTTAATATGTATCTGGAGGTTGATGGCCAACGCATCGACGCTGGGAAGGTGAGCAATTTTAAACAGGAACTGGATATGCAGCATGCCGCCATGACAACCACCTTCGATTATGGCGATAAGGCAAGCATTAAATACACCTACTATTCGCTAAGGCAGTTGCCCTTTACCGTTTTGACGGATGTATCTGTTACAGCTAAAAAACCCATCAAGATCACCGCTGCTAGTGTAATGGAAGCGCCGGATGCACTGAAACAGGTTGAAAATTATTATAACGAGATCGACCGCCCGCACGTAACTATCAGCCTGTTAACCTCTACGGCGAAAAGCCCTACCGGTAAACTACAGCTTTGCGCATCCACGTCATTTTTGTTTAATGAGGAGCATGGGAAGGAGCCCCGCGTAATACACGAGATGTGGGATAACAACATGCACCTGATGAAGTTTAGCCATCAAATTCCTGCCGGTCAAACGTATTCTTACGGCGTTACAGGTTCGTCTATCACCTCGGCGCACCATGCCGACCCGCTGAACGAGGCAGAACGTTTAACCATCTTCGCCCTATTGGAGGGCAAAGACAGGCTGATAAAATTCCATAACCAAGCCTGGGACGAGCTTTGGAAGAGCGATATACAGATAGAAGGCGACCCGCAGGCGCAGCAGGATGTGCACAGCATGCTGTACCATTTATACTCCTTCTCGCGCGAGGGCACGGCCTTGTCGCCG
>CBFGNE010000790.1:0-2171 GCA_965649995.1 uncultured Mucilaginibacter sp. | reverse complement strand
CTGCGCTTTATTTGCAAATAAACCTGCTAAAACCATTGCGGATAATAAATATATCTTTTTCATTTCGTTTCAAATTTTATACATCTATGACTATGCACCCGGCTGATAGTTTAAACAACATTTAGAATATATTAGGAACGTTTACTTGTTTAGAATATAATTCTGTTTATTTATTATTTAAAAGAATTATATATTTAAATAGTGAATTACGGCTCTCAAAACAGTTTTCTTATGCCGTGAGCCTGTGCTGCGTTGTAAAGGGTTTAGTTTCCCTGGCCATTTTTAAACGTAATTATTTATAATGTTAATTGATATTCGCTATTCAACCGTCATTTAAAACAATCAGGTTTCCTTATTCCTTGTTTTATACGTTAATTTGAATATCAACACACAATATTTTATGAGCGCTATTAAACAACTACAAAAATTGCCCATACTGGCAATTGCATGCCTGGGCATTTTATTTACGGCCTGCAACAGCGATAAAACCAAAATGGCACAAACAGGCGACACCACCGCCTCAGATTCCGGCGCCGGGCTTACCTTACCGGCCGATTTCAGTGCGGCAGTCATCGCCAAAGATTTAGGCGGCGTAAGGCATATCGCAATTACCCCGCAGGGTGGCATTTATGTAAAGCATAAAAGCGCTGGCGGCAATGCCGGCATCCTGTATTTAACAGAAGCCAATGGCACCGCCACCGTAAAAACATCTTTCGGCAGTTTTGATGGTACCGGTATTTATGTAAAGAATGGCTATTTGTATGCCTCATCTGACGAGGAGGTATTTCGGTATAAGCTAAATGCCAATAACGAAGTAGAGAGCACAGACAAGCCGGAGACAGTCGTAACCGGGCTATTAAACCGCCATCAGCACGAAGCAAAAGCGATTTTGCTTGATGATGCAGGCAATTTATACGTAAATATAGGTGCCTACTCCAACTCCTGCCAGGTAAAAGACCGCGAAAAAGGATCGATGGGCCAACCCGGCTGCCCTATATTAGATTCGGCTGGTGGCATTTGGCAATTTAAGGCCGATAAGTTAAACCAAACTTATAAAGATGGCATCCGTTATGCAACCGGTTTACGCAATGTGGTAGGCATGGACTGGAACAAAACCAGCAACCAACTTTATGTGATGCAACATGGCCGCGACCAATTGCACGACTTGTTCCCCGATCTGTACACCGAAAAACAATCAGCCGTATTACCTGCCGAATGTATGTTTGCTATGAATAAAGGCGATAACGCCGGCTGGCCATATGTGTATTACGACCAGGAACAAAAAAAGAAGATAGTAATGCCCGAGTACGGTGGCGATGGCAAAAAAGAAGGCGACAGCAAATACATCGACCCTGCTGCTGCTTTCCCGGGGCACCTTGCGCCAAATGGCCTGTTATTTTACACCGGCAGCCAATTCCCCGAGAAATATAAAAACGGAGCATTTATTGCCTTCCACGGATCGTGGAACCGCGCACCCGAGCCACAGGCCGGTTATTTTGTAGTATTCCAGCCGCTTAAAAACGGCAAAGCCGACGGTCCTATGGAGGTGTTTGCAGACGGGTTCTCCGGTTCTGCCGAGAACACCGCCAAAGGCAGCGCTCTGCATCGCCCTTGCGGGTTGGCTCAAGGCCCCGATGGTTCGTTATATGTAACAGATGATGTAAAAGGAAATATTTATAAGATAAGCTATAAAAAGTAAAAAAACGTAACACGCCGAATTAAAGGGTGCACCGGTTTTGGGTGCACCCTTTTTCATTAACCACTAAGTGAGCGTTCCGATTTGGCGAACCTCTTTTTAGCCTTTACGCGGGTAATGGCTTCGTCGCTTTCATCGCGTTGGGTTTTACCGGTTGCTTCCATATACGCACTCCGGTATGCTTCAAGCGCTGCTTTCCATTGCCGGTTCCGCTCGGCATACAGCCCCAATAGTTTGTGTATTGATGATGCATTTACACCGGGCACGGTCAGCGCTTTGGCGGATATCGCGCGGATCTGCCTTTCCATTTTCAAGAACACCACCAGGCTTAGGAAATGGAAATAATTATCGGGGAATAAAGGCTCCAGTTCCATACAGGTTTTAAAATGGTAGCCTGCGGTTTGGTAGTCATTTAGTTCGTAATAATATATTTTACCTAATTGGTGGTGCGCGCGCGCGTAAGTTGCGTCTTCTG
>CBFGNE010000789.1:0-2208 GCA_965649995.1 uncultured Mucilaginibacter sp. | reverse complement strand
CAAAACCCCGGATAAGTTCAACCTAAACATCATTGCGCCTTCGTATAATAACTTTGTATTATCTTCCATCATTATTAACGGCGATAGCGTACGCACCAAACAGTTTAACAATGATGTAAAGGTTGCGAAGGAAGAAGTTCCGCGCTTACGCAACCGCTACCTGCTTTTCCCCGAGCTGGAATATGGCAAAACGGGTTATAAACTGGAATTGGCACCAATGATGCAGGTTGTTAACGGGCAACTGGCGTACCTGGTTACCATTACCAACCCCGAAGGCATCCGTGTAAAACACTATTACGACCCTAAAACCGGTTTTAAATTAAAACGCATTACCGATGTGGCCAATGCTTCTCCAACCGAGTACAGCGACTACAAGGGTATTGCCACCGGCATAAAAATACCATTCTCCGAAAAAACATTCGTTGGAGGTATCCAGGCCGATTTTAAAGTGACCGATGCGGTGGTGAACAGTAATGTGAGTGGTGAGGATTTTAAATAGCTGTAAGTAACCAGAAGTCGAAGCGGCCGGGTTGTAAAAAGATCCGGCCGTTTTGCATATAAAATGATTTTTATATATTTAATGCTGATTTAACCAGCCCCTTGTTAGATGAAAAAACTCCTGCTGCTATTTGCCTGTTCGTTGTTCACCATAGTTTCTAGTGCTCAAAAAAGGGACACCATTGCCTTCTATATGGACAAATATGGCGCTGAGGCAGATAGCGTGAGCAAGGCTGTTGCCATACGCACTATATGCACTACCGAAGAAGTAGGCGTGTATTTGGTGAAGGATTTTTACATGAGCGGCAAGCCAAAACTTATTTGCAAGTCCCTTTCGGATAAGAATCTTTATGCCCAGGGTAGTTGTGTGCAGTTCTATCCAAACGGAAAGAAAAAAAGCATAACCAACTATGAGAAGGGGCAACTGATTGGTGATGATATGCAACTTTATCCGAATGGAAAACCTTATACCATGGTGAAACATGTGATAGCTGGTACACCAACACAATACGCATTCGAAACTAAAATCTCTTTGATAGAATGCCGCGACTCTATAGGAAACCTACTGGCCCAGGATGGTAAAGGCACCTGGATAAAATTTGATGAAGATTTTAGCAAAGTTTGCGAAGGGCATATTGAAAATGGCCTGGAAGAAGGCGAATGGACCGGCACCGATAGTACAGGGGTTTTGCGTAAGGGGATATTTAATAAAGGGGAGTTTGTATCCGGTGACCTGCCGATGATTATCAGCAACCGTGTTTATACGTCCGGTTTAGAAACCCCTCCATCGTTCAACATAAAGAACGCTGACTTTAACTACTATTTGGCGAGGAGTATCAGATATCCGAAAGAAGCGTTTGAGAAAAAGATCCAGGGGCGAATCATATTGACGTTTATTGTTGAAAAAGATGGCTCATTATCTGATATCAAGGTTTTAAGAGGCTTACCCGGCGGACTTTCCGAAGAGGCTTTGCGGGCCTTAAAATTATCACCCAAATGGTTTCCCGGGAAAAAATATGGCTTAGCTGTCCGTACTCAGTTTAGTGTGCCTGTTGCTTTCGCAATTGCAAATGATTGACGGGATAGGGGTATTAAACCAACCCCAACACCTTACTCGTCCTAGCCCGTGTAGCATCAGCTAATGCCTCATCTTTGGCAAGCGATTGCCCGTAGGATGGTATCATTTGCTTTAGCTTGGCCTGCCACTCCGGTGATTTTGCCTTGTCTTTAAAGCAGCGCTCAATCAGTTCTACCATAATAGGTACCGATGTTGATGCCCCCGGCGATGCACCCAATAAGGCGGAAATGCTGCCATCGGCAGAGGTTACCACTTCGGTGCCAAACTGCAATACGCCTGTATGATTTGCATCTTTTTTTATTACCTGTACGCGCTGGCCTGCAACCTCCAATTCCCAGTCTTTTGCTTCGGCCGCCGGGAAATATTCCTGCAAGGCTTTCAGCCGGTCGGCTGGTGATTGCAGCACTTGGCCAATCAGGTATTTTGTCAAATCCCAGTTATCGCGCCCAACAGCTAACAACGGCAGCAAATTGTTTAGCTTGATGGAGCCAAACAAATCCAGCAGCGAGCCTTTTTTGAGGAAACGGGTAGAGAAACCGGCATAAGGGCCAAAAAGCAAAGCTTTCTTGCCATCTATCATCCTGGTATCCAAATGCGGTACCGACATTGGTGGCGCACCAACAGATGCTTTG
>CBFGNE010000788.1:0-2211 GCA_965649995.1 uncultured Mucilaginibacter sp. | reverse complement strand
AAAATTGTCGTTCATGCCGTTGTAGCAATCTTCGCAAGCGGCTATTATCTCGTTCTCCGCCTCGTCATCAACAGCAACCGGCGCATTTTGTTCCAGCGTATTCAATTTTTTTGCCGCCTCGGCCAATTTCTTGTAGAATATCTCGGCCGCTTCCAATGCCTCGTTTGAAAAATCGACAGTACTGCGGTAGCTGGCCTGCATAAAGAAGAAGCGCGTTACCATAGGGCTGTAGCCTCTTTTTAATAAGGGGTGATCGCCCGAAAATAACTCGTGCGGCAAAAAGCTGTTCCCAAGAGACTTTGACATTTTTTGCCCGTTGGTAGTAAGCATATTGGTATGCAGCCAATAAGTTGCCGGGTTATTGCCGCAACTGGCCACGTTTTGCGCTATCTCGTTGGTATGGTGGGTAGGCATAAGGTCCATACCGCCGCCGTGGATGTCAAACTGGTGCCCGAGGTATTTATTACTCATGGCCGAGCACTCCAAATGCCAGCCCGGAAAGCCTACACCCCAGGGCGATGGCCATTTCATCAGGTGCTCGGGTTTGGCCTTTATCCAAAGCGCAAAGTCCAGTTTGCCGTGTTTTTCGTGCTGGCCGCCCAATGCGCGGGTATTGTTCAGCATATCCTCCAGTTTGCGGCCGTTTAGTATGCCATAGTCCTGGGTCTCGTTATATTTCTCTACATCAAAATATACCGAGCCATCCACCTCATAAGCAAAGCCTTTTTCTATAATCGCCTTCACCAGTTCTATTTGCTCAATAATGTGCCCGGTAGCAGTTGGTTCTATACTCGGTGGCAGGGCGTTAAAAGTTTTCATCACCTCGTGGAAATCAACGGTGTACTTTTGAACTATCTCCATTGGCTCCAGTTGCGATAGCCTTGCTTTTTTTGATACTTTATCTTCGCCTTCATCGGCATCGCCCTCCAAATGGCCGGCATCGGTAATATTGCGCACGTAGCGCACCTTGTAACCCAGGTGCAACAGGTAGCGGAAGATGAGATCGAAACTTATAAAAGTGCGGCAGTTGCCTAAATGCACATCGCTATATACAGTAGGGCCGCAAACATACATACCCACATGGGGTGCATCAAGCGGTGTAAATTCTTCTTTTTTACGTGTTAAAGTATTGTAAACAAACAATTTTTGTTCCATGAGCGCAAACTTACAATTTTTAGGATTGAAGTATAATAAATCCGTACTTATCTAATTCAATATTACCTAAACTTAACTATTCAATAAAAATTCAAAGGTATACTTAGGCTGGTAGTTAAAATACCGTTTGGCCTTATCACACACGTAAACCCTATCTATACTGTTTGGAAACTCCCAGCCTTTTGTTTTATAAATGCCCGCTGCTTCCGGGTAATATTTCAGAATAACATCTAAAGGCGCTTTCTTTAATTCAACTATATCCTCCATCTTAAATGGCGATCCACTGCTGATGTTAAACACCTCGAAATCCTTAAAATCTACATCCAGCGCCAGCCGTAAGGCTTCGGCACCATCACGCTCGTCCAGCCCCCGGTAGAGGCGGTGGTTTGTCTTAAGGTTATCATCCTCGGGCAAAAACCGGCCTACACGGTACACCGAGGTTTGCAAGCCTTCTTTATAAAAAAAATCGCGGCAAAGCTGCTCGGTGGTTTGCTTGGTAATATCATAAATATCGCGCGGGCGCTCAATCAATGTTTCATCTACCCAAACGGCTTTATCATTATCAACCAGTGCTTCGCCATAAATGGATGTGGTGCTGGTATAAAGGAATTTTTTAACGCCATTTTGCACGCAGGCGTTTAGCAGGTTTAGTGTACCGATGACATTGGTTTGTATAAAAGCTTCGCGCGGGTAATTTAATTCGTAGTGCTTGCCGTGCAGGGCAGCGGTATGGATAATGGCATCGAAGCCTGCTGTTGCGGCATCAACAGCATCTTTATCTTCTATGTTGATAAGTACATCCCTAGTCTCGGAAGGCGCAATATCTATCCCGATAACCTCATGCCCATGTGCTTTAAGATGCTTTACAGTGGCGGAACCTAACTGGCCGGATGCGCCGGTTACCAGGACTTTCATAGCGTGATTGGTATTGGTTTATTTTAGCAGCACATCTGCCGATACGGGGTAATGGTCTGATAGTTTCTTTTTGATGATCTGGTAATTCAGCACATCAAACTGCGGGCTTACCATAATATAATCTATCTGGTAGTTAGGGAA
>CBFGNE010000787.1:0-2212 GCA_965649995.1 uncultured Mucilaginibacter sp. | reverse complement strand
CTTAAAAACTGGAAACAAGTTTCATCGCAGTTTATTAAGGTTTACCCTAAAGAGTACAAACGAGTTTTAGAGAAACAACAATTACAAGCTATAGGATAATTATGGGAAAACCTACAGGATTTCAGGAATTTAACAGGGAACTTCCCCAAAAAACGCCGGTTGCCGAGCGTTTAAAAAACTATAACGAGTTTGTTGGTTTGTATCCCGAAGAAAAATTAAACCAGCAAAGCGCACGCTGCATGAACTGCGGGATCCCTTTTTGCCACAGCGGTTGCCCGCTGGGTAATGTGATACCCGAGTTTAACGACGCCGTATACCGCAAAAACTGGGGCGAAGCATACCAGATACTATCATCAACCAATAACTTCCCCGAGTTTACGGGCAGAATTTGCCCGGCGCCATGCGAATCGGCATGTGTGTTAGGCATCAACAAGCCACCGGTTGCTATCGAGGAAATTGAGAAGCACATCATAGAGGTTGCTTATTCAAAAAATATGGTTAAGCCTACTGCCCCGGTAATTAAAACGGGCAAAAAGGTTGCCGTGGTGGGCTCGGGCCCGGCGGGTATGGCTGCTGCTGCCCAATTGGCAAAAGCAGGCCATAAAGTTACCGTTTTTGAGCGTGACGACCGCCCGGGTGGTTTACTGCGTTACGTCATCCACGATTTTAAATTAGAAAAATGGGTGATAGACAGCCGTATCCAGATAATGGAAGAGGATGGCATCATTTTTAAATGCAATACCGAGATTGGCAAGGATGTGCCGGCTGATGAAGTTGTACGCAGCCATGATGCCGTGATACTGGCAGGTGGCTCTACCATTCCGCGTAACTTGCCTATCCCGGGCAGGGAACTGAAGGGTGTACATTTTGCAATGGACTTTTTAAAACAACAGAATAAACGCGTAAGCAATACCACTTTCGAAATGGAAGAGATAATTGCAAGCGGAAAAGATGTTGTGGTAATTGGCGGTGGCGATACAGGCAGCGATTGCGTGGGTACATCAAACCGCCAGGGGGCAAAATCTGTAAAACAGTTTGAGGTGATGATGCAGCCACCCGAGCAGCGTACTGCTCATATGCCGTGGCCAACTTATCCGATGGTGCTGAAAACTACCAGTAGCCACGAGGAAGGCGTAGAACGTGCCTGGGGTATTAATACCAAAGAGTTTTTGGGCGACGAGAACGGCGAATTACGCGCGTTAAAAGTTACCGATGTAAGCTGGGAAATTGATGTAATGGGTCGCCCGATCAAATTTAGCGAGGTAGAAGGCAGCGAGCGCGAGATACCTTGCCAGCGCGTGTTTTTGGCCATGGGTTTTGTAAACCCGCAGTTTGAAGGCGCTTTAGAGCAATTGAAGGTAGGGCTCGATGGCCGCAATAACGTAAACGCGAAAGAAGGTGTTTACCGTACCAACGTAAGCAAGGTATTCGCCGCAGGCGATATGCGCCGCGGTCAGTCCCTGGTGGTTTGGGCCATATCAGAAGGCCGTGAAGCTGCACGTAAAGTTGACGAATTTTTAATGGGCCACAGCAACCTGGAAAGCAAGGATGCGGTGAACCAATTCGACCAGGTGTTTTACTAAGCCCTAATCCAAACCCCATCATAAAAATTAAAGCGCCCCAAAAGGGCGCTTTTTTATTGTTTGGCCGGGAAGTGGTTTAGTTCAACACTTCGGTCGAATAGATATTGATGATTTTTCGGGGCTTTTTATTCACCGCCTCATTCTCCGCTTTTAATTCTTTGTATTTCGATAGCGTGTACAGGTCGGCCTGGTAATAGTAAGATCTTCCTTTTTTAGCTGCGCCGTACAATTTGCTGTTGTTAAACATTACAATATCTTTTGCTGCGTAATTGTTCAATACATCGTTACTAACGTGCTTGTCATCCAACCAAATGCCATACATCGAGGCATTTTTCCAGGCATTGAACTGTTTAACCGACGGGTACTTTATGGACGCAATTACGTACCGCCTGGCGAAGCTGCCCAACTGCTTTTGTTTTTCTGCCGGAAGCTCGCTAAGCTTTTTGGTAACTTTGCTGCCATCTTTACGAGTGTAGTGAATAATAACACTATCAGGGCTGATAGAATCGCGATTTACAACGGTTGGAGTTTGTTGTGCGGGTTTAAGTGTATCTGCTTTTGCTGTCTGCGGATTTCGAGCTGAGGGCAGCTCAAATTTTGCCTCATCTTTTACGCATATCACAATTGCT
>CBFGNE010000786.1:0-2219 GCA_965649995.1 uncultured Mucilaginibacter sp. | reverse complement strand
TAAACTTGCCCATCACCACCTTGAATTCCAGCAAAAAACCGGCAAGGAATTTTTCCTGGTAGCTGGAGCTTCTCAACTGGTCGAAAAACATACTCAGCTCGGGGTAGTCTTTCATAAACTTGTAACGGTTTTTCCACTGCACGCGCAATCCTTCTTCAAATGAAGCATCCGGGTCGAAATCTTTTATCAAAGCATCGCTAAAAAGCTTGCCGCCTTCGGATGCGATGTTGATGATCAGGTCGTCCCGGTCCTTATAATATATATAAAGGGTAGCAACCGAAATGCCGCATGCCTTGGCCAGTTTGTTCATGCTAAAGCCCTCCATACCACACTTCACCATCAGCTCGATAGCTCTCTGCTTCACCAATTGCTCTTTACCAATATCTCTTGTACGCATGTTATGTTTAATACGCTACAAATATAAATGAATATTCATTCATTTATAAAATATTTTTAAATTTTAGTTAATAAAGAAAAAACGATCGACGGAAACATCAGCTTATCCCTGTTGCAATGAACTGTAAAGAGGTGGCAGACTATTGGTGGCCTGGCCAGCTAAGGTACTGCCGCTAAATCCGGGCTTTAGCGCCGCGGACTTGATTTTTTTTAACTGGCGATTGAGAACGCGCCGGCTGAGCAGCAGGATAGTTAAAGCTGATAGTATTTCTACGAAAGGGAAGAGGCTGATAGGTGATACCTGTGCGTTTTTTGTGGACTCGGATGCTTTGTTAGCAGAGACGTGGGTAGCAGCGCCGGGCTGGCCAACAATATTTAAAATAGATAGTAGTAAAATAACGACGATTAAAATACGAATGATCATTTTAAATTGATTATCACGGGGATAGGCAATAGATGAATCTATTGATTGTGATAAGGTTTAGGGGCGCAATAAAGATACGGCCTGTACCCCGAAAAAAAACACGTAAAACTACCCGATTTTCACCCTAAATTTTAGGGTGAAAACACGGTATGGAAATATGAATAAAAATTTGCAATGCATCTGGCGTTTGCATCCGGCGTAATCCGGGCTTTTTGCTTCGTCTTTTTCCGCCTATATTAGCCTGTGTACACCGCTAACTATCAACTTTTATGAAATACCTACTACTACAGGCTTTCGTTTGTATTTTGTTTTGCTGCCGGGCAAATGCACAGGCTCCCGGCACCACCACCATTAGCCGCTGGGCAGGCAATAAAAACGGCGCGGTATCTATCACCTTCGATGATGGCTCCATCAACCAGTTTAAACAGGGCTTGCCGGTGCTAAACAAGCTAAATCTTAAAGCCACGTTTTTTATCATCACCGGGCAAATACCCGGCTCCAAATATCCCGGTAAGTTTATAGGGAGGCCGGTAAAGGATATAATTGCCGAAACAGCAGGCACCCCAACCAACGAAAGTAATTTTTACGAACGTGCTTCGGCGGCGGGTTATTTGGGGCTGGTTGGGCCGCTGGATTATCATTACCAGGCAGGCTCGCTGATAGATGCCGGAAAACCGGAGCAAGCCTATAAAGTGATGGATGAATTATATAGCAAGGTGCGCAATAACCAGTTTAAGCCAGGCATACAGCATAATACCGAATACATGGATGCACATGGCACTACCTGGGCAAATATACGCCACTACGCAGCACAGGGGCACGAGTTTGCCAGCCACATGATAACACACCCCCGCTTGGCTGCGTTGGACGAACCCAACATGCTTTACGAAATGAAAAGCAGCCGGCTGGATATTTTACGCGAACTGGGGGCAAAATACACTTTTTCGGCAGAAGGGCCTTTTGGCACAGAGGATGAGCGTGTAATGGGTTATCTGCACCAGGTTTACCCTGCGATACGCAACCGCATGCCCGAGCCCTGGCTTAAAGAAATAAGCCGCAGTAACCGCGAGAACCCGGGTAATACAGAAAAAGAATATATCCAGTTTCAGCGCGGTGCAACCACCAAAACACCAATGCCCATGATGAAGGGCTGGGTAGATACAACACTGCGTAAAAACAATACCTGGCTGGTGCTTACTTTCCATGGCGTGGATGGCATAGGCTGGGAAGCATTAACCCACCAACAGTTAAACGAGTATTTTAGCTATATTAAAGCAAACGATAAGGCACTTTGGGTAGCCACTTTTGGCGATGTAACCCGTTACATCCGCGAACGGCAAAGCGCAAAAGTAATTGTGAAACCAATAATGCCCTGGCGCATTACCATACAATTAACGCA
>CBFGNE010000785.1:0-2236 GCA_965649995.1 uncultured Mucilaginibacter sp. | reverse complement strand
TACCCCTGTAAACCTGTACCGGCCCATGAGGAAATTTTACCTGGTATGCTTGCTTTTTGTTTTTTTGTCCCCGGCGTTACGGGCTCAAACAATGTTGCCCCAGGTTTATCTGGTAAAAACCGATAGCGCAAGCTTCACCGGGCTGGAGGACAACAACTATCAAATCCTGCCGGATCCATCAGCAAAACTCTCTTTTGCGCAGGTTAGGGCAATGGCATTTAAGCCAATTAAAGGCGATGGTTTCCGCATCAAAGATTTTAATACAAAAGTTTACTGGTGTAAATTCAGCTTTAAAAACACGCTGCCCAAACCGGTAAATGTTGCCTTTGTTGGATCTGTATCGCGCATTGATGTTTTTGGAATTGATAGCGCGGGCACTGTAATCCAAAAAACAACCGGGCATGATGTGCCGTGGTCGCAGCGGTCGGGTTTAAAACGCTTCAGGCAGTTGGTTTATACCATGCAGCCCGGTCAGCAGATGGATTTTTTTGAGCGGCAATACATCGATTTTAAATTAGACCGGCGAACCAGCGTAGACGTGGTATTTAAACTACTTAAAAATGAGCAACGCGACGCGATCAACTTTTACGAAGACAGGCTAAAAGATGTGAGCATCATCTCGTTCCTGTGTGGTATCCTCATACTTGCATCGCTTGTAAACCTATTTTTTTACGGCGTAAGCCGCGAAAAGGTACACTTGTACTTCGCACTCTTCGGTCTTTTTTACTGTCTGCTTGCCGGTAATTTCCCATTGTATGATGTCTTTTTTAAAGAGGTCCCGGTGCTGTCGCGGTTCAATTTCGTTATCGCATTATTTTGCGGCCTTTTTCTATGGAAATTCCTATCGGTATTTTACAACGCTACAATGCTTTACCCGCGTTGGTATAAGGTAAGCAATTACCTCAGCTACTGCATATTTTTGTCGGCTATTAATATGCTATTGCCTTCCGTAATAACTAATGTCGCATTATCGGGAATTTTGGCCAGCATAGTTGCGTTGTTTATAATAAATGCATTTGTGATATTGTCGCTTAGCCTCTTCAAAAGCAAAGAGGAGAAAGTGTTTAAACTAATTACCGCACTGCCATTTTTGTTTATCGGTATCGTTTACCTTATTGCCGATATTATTTACGGTACCGGTGCGGGTGCTAACAACGGCTTTGTAAAATTTGTGCACACCTATGGCGGCGATATCACCCTGCTGTGTTTTTACTGGCTGGTGATCCTATTCCTTTGGAAGATGATACAACGCTTCCAAACCCTGCAAAAACAGGTGTTGCAGGAAGCATTGGAACGGGAAGTGCTGGCCCGCGAGCACGAGGCCGAACGCCTGCAATTGATAGCCGGCCAAAAAATAGAGCTGGAGCAACAGGTAACCGAGCGTACTGCCGAACTTCACCAATCGCTTACCGATTTAAAACAAACTCAAACACAACTGATCCAATCAGAAAAAATGGCATCGCTGGGCGAACTGACCGCCGGTATTGCGCATGAGATACAAAACCCGCTCAACTTTGTCAACAATTTCTCCGAAGTAAGCGTAGAATTGTTGGACGAGCTGGAGATAGAGCTCACCAACGGCGACAAGGACGAGGCCATTGCCATAGCCAGCGATGTAAAACAAAACCTGGAGAAAATACTGCACCATGGCAAACGCGCCGATGGTATTGTAAAAGGCATGCTGCAACATAGCCGCGCCAGCAGCAGTGCAAAAGAACCAACCGATATTAACAAACTGGCGGATGAATACCTGCGCCTGGCATACCACGGACTAAGGGCAAGGGATAAAACCTTCAATGCGGAGTTGATAACCGATTTTGACAAAAAACTGCCGCAGGTGAAGGTTGTACCACAGGATATTGGTAGGGTGCTGCTCAATTTGTTTACCAATGCATTTTATGCCGTACAACAAAAGCAAAAAACGGCAGGTGCGTCTTACAAGCCTTCCGTCCAAATAAATACTTTTGCTCCCCCTTCAGGTGGTTGGGGGGCTATCGTCCGCGATAACGGCACGGGTATCCCCGAAAATATCAAGGATAAAATACTGCAGCCTTTCTTCACCACCAAGCCAACAGGCGAGGGCACGGGCCTGGGCTTGTCGCTCAGTTATGATATTATTGTAAAGGCGCACGGCGGCAAAATCGAGATCGACAGCAAGGATGGAGATTACACAGAATTTACAATTTCCATCCCGGCTACAACTTAAAAAACTTATATTTACACAGCTTATGAAAAT
>CBFGNE010000784.1:0-2236 GCA_965649995.1 uncultured Mucilaginibacter sp. | reverse complement strand
CAAATCAATGGTTTGGCCATATTGCAATACACCGTTCATGGTGTTAATGGCCCGGTAGGCATCGCCAAAACCTGCGCCACCAACACTGGAATTGATGCCATTGTAGGTATATAACTGAATCCCGCTGGCGCTGCCGCCGGCCAAATGGTCATCAGTACCGGCATCCATTTCGGCGGTGAAACCTTCGGTACCGTATGTAGCCTCGCGGATAGCTGCATAGCCACCTGCAATGCCTCCTAAAACGCCCGAAGGGGTATTAAAAAACGATGGAACTATACTCGACTGCGGATGTTCCTCCAATATTTTCTTGCAGCCATTGCCTAATAGTGCTGTGAAAATTAAAAAAGCACAAGCAAATTTCTTATTTGTTTTCATATCAGTATCTCCTTAATTTTAAAATTTAGCATTTACGCCAATGGTAAATTGCCTGTACGAAGGGTTGTTAAGGTTCACGCTCACAGCGCGGCCGCTTACAGCTGCGTTGCCGCCGTTGTTATTTACCGAACCACCATATCCATTTCCTTCCGGATCGAGCGCCAAATGGTCTCTCACTATTGGCGAATAAACGATGAAAGGATTAGTAGCATTGGCGTAAACACGTAAACTGCTTAAACCTATTTTCTTGATTAAATTGGTAGGCAAAACATAGCCAAGGTTTATACTACGGCATTTGATGAATGATCCGTCGTAATACCCAAGGGTTGAGCCAAACAACAAACGGTCTGTACTGGCATCCGGTGCAGGGAAATCATTAGTTGGGTTTGTTGTGGTCCAGTAATCTGTTTTGATTTGGTTAACACGGCCCTGGTTAAAGAACGGGAACCCAGCCGAGCCGCCATCAGCAGTAAAGTAAGGCAGCAATACTTTCATGCCCATACGTGCGTAAAAAATGGCAGAAAGATCGAACGATTTGTAAGCGAAGCGGGTAGTAAAGCCTCCAACCCATTTTGGTTGGAAATTACCCAACACCTGCCGGTCGGTAGCGTTAATTACCCCATCGTTATTCACATCCTGTACCCTAACCTGGCCAGGGAACTGAACGGGTGATGTTTGTTTTGCAAGCGTTCCGTCTGTTTTATCAGATGTTTGCCAAATACCGATCTTCTTTACGTCGTAAATAACGTTTAAAGGTTGGCCTACAAACCAGCCATTTCCCGGATCGCTCAATTGCGACGGATTTGTTAATTGCGTGATCTTTTCCCTGTTAACTGCAAAACTAAAATCGGTGCTCCAGGTGAAGCCGCCTTTTGTTTGGATGTTAATGGTAGATAGGTTGATCTCGATACCTTTACTTTCGGTTTTACCAAGGTTTTGGAAGGTGCTACCGGTTCCACTGCTTGGCGGCAGGCTCACCTGCAACAGGATATCCTTGGTCTTTTGCTGATAAACATCAATATTGGCTGTTATACGGTTATTCAATAAGGTAATGTCTAAACCTATATCTACTTGCGCTGTGGACTGCCATCCCAAATTTGGGTTTGGTAAGCTGGTAACGGTGTAAGCCAATTGACCGCCCGTGCCAAAATTATAAGCCGTTGAGGTTAGGCCCCCCAATGTGGCATAAGCGCCCACATTCCGGTTACCCGATATACCAAAACCGCCCCTTAGTTTTAAGTTGTTAATAAGGGTAGCATTTTTCATAAAGGCCTCGTTGCTGATGTTCCAGCCTAAACCAATAGCAGGGTATGTAAACCACTGATGGCCCGGAGCTAAAGAAGATGCACCATCGCGCCTGCCTGTGATAGTCAACATGTAACGGTCATCGTAGCTGTAAGCTAAACGCGCCATATAGGATAGCAGCCCTTGCTCGCTAAAACTACCACCGCCGAGGATGGCCCCGCTTGCCAGGTTAAAGTTAGAGTTGCGGATATAATCGGTAGGCACCCCTGTTGTGTTGAAATTACTGTTTTTGTTATGGTCTTTAGTTATTTCATAAAGCCCGGTAAAATCAATCCTGTGCTTGTTAAACGTTTTATTATAATACAGCAAATTCTGGATGTTATAGTTCCACTGTTCGTTATTATTAAGTGCTGCGTTATTTAACGACGAGTTGCCGTTTACAAACGTTAGCGTACCGTTGTAACTGTTGCCGTTCTCCTGTATAAAATTCAAACCAACATTTAAGCGGTACCTAAGGCCGTCTAAAATATTTACTTCGCCGTAAAAGCTGTTGAATGTAGAAAAGCGGCGGGTACGGTCGTAAATAGAGCTGGCCTTAGTTATTAGCGTGTAAGGG
>CBFGNE010000783.1:0-2239 GCA_965649995.1 uncultured Mucilaginibacter sp. | reverse complement strand
AGCTGAGAATGCGCGGTTTAATAACCCATTTGGCATGCAATTGATAGATGATGGGACTATATATGTTGCCGATACCGATAACGATATTATCCGCAAAGTGAGCCCAACCGGTAACGTATCTTCTTTTGGAGTACCGAACCATGATTTAACCAATCCTGTGTTTTGGCTGCATTCGCCAATTTATGTTGGTGTCGATGATAATAGACTAGTTTACACTATCGATGACAATTACTCTGAGCCAAAAACCCGGGTACTCATTTATACGCCTGAGGGTGCGCTGCTTGGCGGATATGGCAGTCAATTCTATGATCAAAGGGACATGGTTAAAGACCCCTACGCCAATGCTTTTTGGTCGATTTCGGGCAACACAATACAAAAAGTTACCGCTAAAAAATCCAACTATTCTTTCAACTATGAGCCAATTGTATTCACCAATAAGTTTTTACCTGACGAGCCAGGCTATTACACCTATCCTGCACTGTTCCCCGGATATAATGGCGTAATTTATTTTGCGTACAAAGGCAAGCTTTATAAACACGCTAAGGATAATACCGGGTCGGTTATCTTTCCCGATCTGACATTTAACAACATCACCTGCATTGCAGCCAATAAAGATAGCAGGACCTTATACATTGCTGATGGCGGTTACATCAAACGCATCGACAGCGGCAAACTCAGCATAATTGCCGGCCCTAACATTACTTATACTGATAGCCGGGACGGCGTAGGCTCCAAGGCCGATGTAAACGCACAATACCTCGCATTAAGCAAAGACGAAAGTACACTCTACTTTTCTGATGCAAGGGCTGATGCTATCCGAAAGATTATTTTAAAATAACTGTCCTCTACTCCTTTATTTATCATTAAGTCAACTACTATGAAAACAAATACTAAGTCGGCGTTAAGCATCGCCGTGCCCATTATGGTTTGCATTTCCCTTGCGGGTTGCAAAAAGGATATCTTGCTGCCGGAGAAAAACCCCAATATGCTTGCATTGCAGGTAACCGGTACGCCAGTTGCAGGTGATGCCTATACCGTAAGCACACTGGTATCAGGGTTAGGTACCGATGGGCTTTTAAAGATACAAAGCCCATATCGAATTTGCAGTGCTACCGACGGAACCCTATATATTACAGCGCCTAATAGCTTTGGAGCCATATACAAAATAAAGCCGGATGGAAATCTCTCAAAGCTCGCAAACATTCACCAATCTTATGGAATTAAAGCGGGCGAAAACGGAACGGTATACGTAACCAGAATTATAGAAACCCAGAGCCCGCCAACCAGCACTGGCAGCGTGGTTAAACTTGATAAAAATAACGTGGCCACTACCATACCCGTAAGCATCCCGCTAACCTCGCCGCTCGACCTGGCGATTGCGCCCGACAGCACCATTTATATTGCTGATGAATTTAAGCGCTGCATCATCAAACTAACCAAACAAGGCGTAGCAAGCGTGTTTGCCGGCAAAAGCGGCGAAATGGGTTTGGTTGACGGACAAGGTGGGAATGCGCGTTTCAGTTATCCGTTTGCTATACGCTACGCTAACGATGGCACACTTTGGGTTTTGGATGGCAACGGAACAGACAAAGGCTCACAAACCATCCGAAAAATAACCCTCGACGGAAGAGTTACTACATTTTTTAAATTCAAACCTGAAGACAACAGCTATATCAACTCGATGGCCGTAACCAAGCGCGACAAAGACTTCAACATATCGCCCTACGAAAATGCCTTTATGTTTATTACATCCAACAATGGCAGACAGCAAAACCAGTTAGTACACCTCAGTTACGATAAAATATTAACCCCTATAACAGGTTTACGGCCCGATGGTTTTAGGGATGGTAATGCAGGGCAAGCAGCATTCTTTAGCCCTACCGGACTCACCGTAAACCCAAATGGGATTTTTGTTGCAGACTTGGGTAACAATGCGATCAGGAAAATCGTGAAAAGATAGTTAATTGCTAAAGCAAATAATTAAAACCGTCGGCTACATCAGCGGTTTCAATTATAATTATTAATCTCTTTCTTGTGTCAAACCAGCATCCGAAATTTTCGACAATCTCCTGTTGGTCATAATATCGTTAAAAGCACCAACGCTGCGTTCGGTGAGAATGTTCTTTATTTTATTATTTGTTGCTGCAATGTTCCTTTGCCAAACACATTCTCATATGCTTCTATGCACTTCGTCTTGATGGAATCAGGGAGGTCGGAGTTATCTGTAAATTTGAAAAAT
>CBFGNE010000782.1:0-2246 GCA_965649995.1 uncultured Mucilaginibacter sp. | reverse complement strand
AAAATGGCGTATACCAGCCATTTGGCACATTGAGTTTATGGCTGGCGAGTTGCTCCGCTGCGATAAAGCCGATCCAAATGCAGGCCACCGTCATGATGCCGTATTTTACCATATCGCCGGTTACGATGCTGTGCATCCCCCCGATAATGGAGTAGAACATAGCAAACAGCGTGAAGATGATGCCGTATATATGTGGCACATATTGCGGTGCCACATCAAAAGGGACGTAGCCTTTAATAAGGTCCCAGGGAATAAAGATCTCGATAAACTTACCAAGCCCGATAAACCCGTAAGCCATAAAACCAAGGCAGCTAAGCAAGGCGAAGGCTATCACCACCAGGTGCGAACTGGTTACCCCTGCCCCTGTTTTACCGAAGCGGGTTGCCAGCCATTCGGCACCTGTAGTAGCATTAGATCGGCGCAGCCAGCGCGATAGGTACATCATCAAAAATACCTGGTTAAACACCGGCCAAAGCCAGGGTATCCAGATACTCTTCATACCATAAACAAAGCAAAGGCTCACCATCCACATGGTGCCGCTGATATCAAACATGTCCGAAGCGTCGCTCAGCCCCAGTTTATACCAGGGTAGCGATTTACCGCCCAGCATGTAGCTGTCCTTATTTTCGCGGGCCTTTTTGCGGTACCACAACCCAATGAAAATAGTGCTGAGTAGGTACAGTACAATAATGGAAATATCAATCAGGGTCAATCTCATTTATCAGGGATTTACTTTTTAAAGGACAGCAAAGAATACCACAGAAAATCAAAGAAAAACACCGATTTTTCTCCGATTTTCAACGGTTTTTTAGGCGTTTTTTGCTCTTTTCCGGTCACTGCTAACTGGCTTGAAGCAAAAGTAGATGGTTACCACTCCCAACTATAATACTATTTTAACCAAACATTGATTTATCTGCACATATTGCGTAGCCTACCCATTCCAAATCTTCAAACTAGCTCACCTCCAAATTAAATAAACACCCGGTTGCCGGTGTACGTTTCGCGGAACTCTTTGGGGATGCAGAATTTCTTGCGTTTAAAAATGCGATTGAAGTTAGAGATATTGTTAAAACCGCATTTATAGGCAATCTCGGCTACGGTGGTGGTGCTTTCTATCAGCATGCGGGAGGCGTGGCCGAGGCGGATCTCGTTCAGGCTATCTATAAACGTTTTCCCGGTGCGTTTTTTGATGAAGCGGCTGAAGGAGGCATCGGGCATGTTGGCTATTTTGGCAACTTCGGCGAGGGTTACTTGCTTGTTGTAGTTGGCGTTCATATACTCGAACACCTTTTCTATACGGCGGCTGTTGTAGTTGAATTTATCGTTGGCAAAGCTGAGATCGGATAAAGCCTTCATATTGCGGCTGATTGAGAGGTCGTGCAGGATGCTCATAAGCTCCAGTACCGAATCGAACCCGTTCTTCTTATCCAGCGACTGCAGCCTGGCGCGTATAGCGCTCACCGTCTCTGGCGGGAAGGCGATGCCGCGCTGGCTCCTGTCCAGCATGGCCTTTACAAAGCTCATCTGGTTACGCTTCAGGAATTTATCATCAAACAGGTCCTTGTGGAACTGTATGGTTACCTCGGTAATAGCCTCGCTTTTGGCCTGGTGGGTAAACCAGGCATGGTATAGGTTGGGGCCGATGAGTACCAGTTCCAGGTCGTCAATTACCTCAATACTGCCGCCTACAACGCGTTTTGCCCCTTTAGCATTGATGATGAGGTTCAGCTCATACTCCTCATGGTAATGCAACGGAAAATCGAACTTGGCCTTCACCCGGCTAAAAATGGTAAAACAATCGCTCGGGGTAAGCGGGGTAATCTCGCGCATCACATTACTCAACATAGGCTATTTTACTTTGCAGGTTTACAATGAAAGTATGATACGAATTTAACATATAAATATTATATTAATGAAATATCACCAGAAAAGAATCGTTTTTTACCCCAAATCCGCTCCAAAAAGGCTCATTTTTGGCAAAAAAATGGTCAATTTAACCTCAAAAATCCACCATTTTTGGCGTCTTTTTGACCGTTTTTGGTACTTTTTGCCGTGAAAACCGGAGAAAAATCGGTGTTTTTCTTTGATTTTCTGTGGTTTTTCGGGTCGTTTTATGGGCTTATCTTCGGGCTGCTTTCCGGGCTGTCTTCCGGGTTTATCTTTTTAAAATCCCTGCAAAAATTGCCTTGCCGGCCCGGTCCCGGCCGCCCCTAATCCCGGGCCTGCCGGGCCTAAATTACCCCTTG
>CBFGNE010000781.1:0-2253 GCA_965649995.1 uncultured Mucilaginibacter sp. | reverse complement strand
TTGCGTTGGCGTACTTGGAGGAGATGCTGGGGTGATATGGCGCCAGGGTTGAAGACGGTTTGAAACGCATTGCTACGGTTTAAGCGGTTGCCTTCTTTCGCAATTTGCCAAAATCAATACGCGTAAGGTACACCCCGCCAAGGATAATAAGCAGGCAGCCAATTTGGCCAATGGTGATGGTTTCGCCATAGTACCAACCCCAGCCAAAGGCCACAAAGGGGATGCCATAGCTGGCGGTAGAGGTGAACAAAACACTGGTACGTTGCACCAACGCATAAAACAGCATCCATGCCAGCGCCGTGCCCAGCATACCTAATGTACAAACCGCGAGGCAAGCTTTTATATATTGATGCTGGTGCAGTGGTAAATTAAAAAAACCGGTTTGCCATAAAATAATTAATGATGGCGGTGCTACCGATATCAAACTAAAAGCAGTAATAACCAGCGGGCTTACCCCGTTAAGGTAGCGCTTTACCACAATGATATTGATGCCGTAAAATATGGTAGCCAGTATAACCAATCCGGCATAGCTGATTTGCCCCACCCCGGTATGTTTTTGCACTACATACAGTAGCACTATCCCCCCAAAACCGATAATGATACCCGCTACCTGGCTAAGCGGTATTTTGTTGCCGAAAAACAAAAAGCCGAATATGATGGCAAAGATGGGCGTAAGCGAATTGAGGGTGCCGGCGAGAGCGCTGTCGATTTTTGTTTCTGCAATACAAAACAAAAAGGCGGGCAAAAAACTGCCGAACACGCCGGAGAACACCAGCCAACCCGAAAGTTTAAAGGGCATTTTACTGCGGTTGCTAACAAGTATGGGCGTAAGCACGATACCTGCGGTGATGATACGTATTGCCGCCACCTGCGAAGCTGTAAGCAAAGGCCTGCGCTCATCATCATACAAACCGAGTTTCATTAAAATAAAAGAGCTTCCCCATATCAGGCATATGGAAAAAAACATAAGCCAGTTGATGAGTTTTGGCGAGAAGATGGGTGCGGGGGCAGTGTGCGGCATGGTGCTGCAATTTAATTATTTAAGGTAAAACCACTTCATCATTCTTCATTCAAAATTCGGTGTTCGATATTCAAAAACCTTTTACCTTTACCCTTTTACCTTTCGCCTCCAAAAAATGCTCTCCATAGAACAAATACGCCCCGAACTTACCTGGCGCCTGCGCCACGAAGTACTATATCCTAACGAAACTTTGGCCGCCATGGCGATGGAGGAGGACAGTAACGGTTATCATTTTGCCGCTTTTAAGGACGGCTGGATAGCGGCAGTAGTTTCGCTTTTTGCGCGGGAGAAGGATTGGCAGTTCCGCAAATTTGCGGTAGCGGAGGCGGTGCAGGGGCAGCAAGTCGGTACGGCTTTACTTAATTACATCACCGCTTTTGTGGAGAACGAAGACGGGAAGCTGCTGTGGTGTAATGCGCGTTTAACGGCTATTGGCTTTTATAATAAATTTGGCTTTAGCGCTGTTGGCGAGGTGTTCCGCAAGAATGGGTTCGATTATATCATTATGCAAAAACACCTGCCGCCAAATTAAAAAAGCCGCCCTGCCTCGCGCAGAACGGCTTTCAATTAACTTAACTGATCTTATTTATTTAACGCTGCGAAGTTGGCGCTATGCTGTTAATTCTATATTAACAAACAAACATTATTTAATATACCGTGTATAGGGTATTGCGGCTATATCATCCGCTTTGTTATATTTGCGCATGGCCATCCAAAGGCCTCATACTTTTAAAATGGCTAAAAAGAAAACTGAAGTTGAGCAGAAACCTGCTGTAGTTACCGAAACATCCCTCGCATTCTTCGAAAAATATATCAATAACGCATCGCCTACAGGGTTTGAGTGGAAGGGGCAGCAACTTTGGCTGGAGTACTTGAAACCCTATATAGATGACCATTTTGTAGACAACTATGGCACGGCTGTAGGCGTAATAAACCCCACTGCCGAATATAAAGTTGTTATTGAGGCACATGCCGATGAGATCTCCTGGTTTGTAAATTACATTACTAATGATGGGCTGATCTATGTGATCCGCAATGGCGGTTCCGATCACCAGATAGCGCCATCAAAACGAGTTGACATCCATACCGATAACGGCATTGTAAAAGCGGTATTTGGCTGGCCGGCTATCCACACCCGATTAGGCGGCGAAAAGGAAGAAGCACCAACACTTAAAAATATTTTTCTGGATTGCGGTTGCACCAGTAAGGAAGAGGTAGAAAAACTGGGGATT
>CBFGNE010000780.1:0-2264 GCA_965649995.1 uncultured Mucilaginibacter sp. | reverse complement strand
TATGGCGGTCGGGGCATAAGCATTGGCAATAAAGTGCGCATATTCCCCGGGCTGCGCGCCGAAACCCACCATGGCGGCAGTATTATTATTGATGAGGATGTATCTATCGGGCAAAACTTCCATATCATCAGCTCGGGGGAAACATTGAAGATAGGCAGCCACACCACCATATCCGGCAACGTGTTCATCAGCAATGTAGATCATGATTACCAGGACATTGGCCTACACGTTCTGCAACAAAAATACCTTGTGAAAACAACCCACGTAGGCGAAAACTGCTTTATTGGCTACGGTGCAGTATTGCAGGCTGGCACTATAATAGGCAAGCAGTGCGTGGTGGGCTCTAACTCGGTACTGAGAGGAACATACCCGGACTACTGCGTAATAGCAGGCGCCCCGGCAAAAATTATAAAACGATACAATCCCGAAACCAAGGTTTGGGAGAAAACAGACCCAAAAGGCAATTTTACCACATGAATATACTAATTACAGGCGGGGCAGGCTTCATCGGCTCAAACCTCGCGTTAAAACTGATCGCAAAAGGGCACACCCTTACCATTCTTGATAACCTGTCGAAACAGATACATGGCGAAAACCCCGAGGAGGAATCTCCGCTATACAAATCAATAGCTGATAAGGTTAAATTTATTAAAGGTACCGTGGAATCTGAAGCCGACCTGTTGGAAGCAATCGCAGGGCAGGACGTTATCGTACACCTGGCTGCTGAAACCGGCACCGGGCAATCTATGTACCAGATAAAACGCTACACTGATGTAAACATTGGCGGCACGGCTTTATTGCTTGATATTTTAGCCAACAACCCGCACAGCGTTAAAAAGATAGTGATAGCTTCATCGCGGTCTATTTATGGCGAAGGCAAATACTACAGCGAAGAACTTGGTTACGTTTACCCAAAACACCGTACCGATGATTACATGCAGGCCGGCGATTTTGAAGTGAAATATCCCGGTTGTGAAAAACCATTGCAACTGGTTGCTACAGGCGAGGATTCGAAGATACATCCATCATCCGTTTATGGCATCACCAAACAAAACCAGGAGCAAATGATTATGACAGTTTGCCCAACAATTGGCATTGCGCCGGTGGCTTTCCGTTACCAGAATGTTTATGGCCCCGGGCAGTCGCTATCCAACCCTTACACCGGCATCCTTTCCATATTTTCTACCCGTATAAAAAACGATAAAGATATTAACGTGTTTGAAGATGGTAAAGAAACACGCGACTTTGTATTTATAGATGACGTGGTTGATGCAACCATTTTAGGCATAGAAAAAGAACAGGCCAACAACCAGGTATTTAACGTGGGCACTGGCGTAGCTACCGAAGTAAACACCGTGGTAGAAGAGCTGATGGCCAATTATGGTCGTACTGTGCCGGTTACTATATCGGGTAACTACCGTTTAGGCGATATCAGGCATAACTACGCCGATCTCACCAAAATTAAATCGGTATTGGGTTTTGAACCGAAGGTTGATTTTAAAACTGGCATAGCTAAATTTGCAGCCTGGGTAAACACACAGGAGATAAAAACCGACAAGTACCAGCAGTCGTTACAGGAAATGAAAGATAAAGGCTTATTTAAATAATGGCAGCCGCAAAAAAGAGCATACTTTTTATTGGCCCCCGGTTTTTTGGCTACGAGGTATCTATTTGCGAGGCGCTGGAAGCCAACGGCTACGACGTGGATTTTTTTGACGAGCGCACTTCCAATAATTCGCTGATGAAGGCGGTTTTCAGGGTGAAGAAAAGCTTATTGGCCACAATCGTAGAGAAATACTACAAGGATATAACCCGGCAGGTAAAAGATAAAAAGTACGATTTCTTTTTCCTGATAAAAGGAGAGGTGGTGCCGCAAAGCTTTATTGTTGATTTTAAAAAGAACAACCCCGAAGCAAAGCTGATCTACTACACATACGATTCCATCAATAACAACAACAAAAACTCGGTTTATATTCTAAAGCATTTTGATAAATGCTTCAGCTTCGATTTTAAAGACGTTGCCGCTAACCCCGAACTGAAATTAAAACACCTGTTTTACACAAAGGAGTACAAAGCCCAAACAAAGAACCCGGCGCAAAGAAAATACACCATGAGTTTTGTAGGCACACTGCACAGTAACCGTTACGCGGTAATAAAAGCACTGGCCGCCAACTTTACCGATACTTTTGTGTTCTTCTTTTCGCCTGCTAAATGGTTCTTTTGGTTCGAGAAAACCTTTAAGAGCTATTACAAAAACGTGCAGT
>CBFGNE010000779.1:0-2267 GCA_965649995.1 uncultured Mucilaginibacter sp. | reverse complement strand
ATCAGCATGTTTGCGCCTTTATACCTTGTAGGTATCGATAAAGCAGAAAAACAACAGATACTGGAGGAGATCACCGCTTTACTGGAACCTGTTTACAACGAAAACGGCCAATGGTATGCCGATTATAAAAGATTAAGATTTATAGCCGTTAAGGAGATATGAGACGTGAGATTTGAGATATAAGACTCGAATCGAAGTTTTTAAAAAATAATACATTAAGAAACCCCCGATTTGGGTGTGGTGTTTGAGTTTGAAAATTCTCAAATCTCACATCTCAAATCTCAAATCTAAGATTATGCTACACGACCCCAACCGCGTTTATGTTTTTGATACCACGCTTCGCGATGGCGAACAGGTACCGGGCTGCCAGCTTACAACCCCCGAAAAGATCGATATAGCCCGCGAACTGGAAATACTGGGCGTGGATATTATCGAAGCAGGTTTCCCGGTATCCAGTCCGGGCGACTTTATGAGCGTTGTAGAAATATCTAAAGCTGTTAAAGAGCCTACCGTTTGCGCACTTACCCGCGCCAACAAAATGGATATCGACGTAGCGGTAGAATCGCTTAAATACGCCAAACGCCCGCGCATCCATACCGGTATTGGCTCGTCGGATATGCACATCAAGCATAAATTCAACAGCACCCGCGAGGAGATCCTGGAGCGTGCGGTGGAAGCCGTTAAATACGCCAAAAAATCTGTTGAAGATATTGAGTTTTACGCCGAGGACGCCGGACGTGCCGATGTGGCGTACCTTGCTCAAATGGTTGAGGCGGTTATTGCCGCCGGTGCCACCGTAGTAAACATTCCCGATACCAACGGCTATTGCCTGCCCGACCAGTACGGTGCCAAAATAAAATACCTGAAAGAGAACGTAAAAAATATTGATAAGGCCATTATTTCGGTACATTGCCATAACGACCTTGGTTTGGCCACCGCCAACTCTATTGCGGGTTTGCAGAACGGCGCCCGCCAAATAGAAGGTACTATAAACGGTATCGGCGAACGTGCAGGCAACACAGCAATTGAGGAAGTAGTGATGATATTGAAAACGCATGCTACGCTTGGCTTGCATACCAATATCAACAGCCGTAATTTTTACGAGATTAGCCGTATGATAAGCAGCCAGATGCGCATGCCGGTGCAGCCTAATAAAGCTATTGTGGGAAGTAACGCCTTTGCACACAGTTCGGGCATACACCAGGACGGGTTTTTGAAAATGCGCGAGAATTACGAGATCATTCGCCCCGAAGATGTAGGCTTCCCGAACGCCAGTATTGTTTTAACCGCACGTAGTGGCCGCCACGCCCTTAAATTCCACCTGGAAAGGCTTGGGCATAAGCTGGATAAAGACGAGCTTTACGACGTATATAAACGCTTTTTAACGCTTGCAGATGTAAAGCTGGACATCAACGATGATGACCTGCAGCAACTGATGGCCTTTAAGCTGGTAAAGAACTAAGAACAATGGACACAGTAACGGAAAATCATTTGGATTTTGAAGCGGCATACGAACGCCTGAAGGGCGTAGTAAGGCACACGCCTTTAGAATATAACGAGCGCCTGTCGGAAAAATACGAATGCGAGATATATTTAAAACGCGAAGACCTGCAGATAGTACGCTCTTATAAATTAAGGGGTGCCTACAACATGATCAGCAGGTTGAACACCGAGCAATTGAGCCGCGGCGTTGTTTGCGCCAGTGCGGGTAACCATGCGCAGGGTGTAGCTTTCTCCTGCAAAAAACTGGGCACCAAAGGCGTAATTTTTATGCCCGAAATTACTCCTAGGCAAAAAGTAAAGCAAACAGAAATGTTTGGCAACGGCAATGTGGAGCTAATTTTGGTAGGCGATACATTTGATGATTGCCTGCGCGAAGCTTTGCTATACACCGAAGCCCATGGCATGACGTTTATCCCGCCTTTTGATAACGAACAAGTTATTGAGGGCCAGGGAACCGTTGGTGTAGAGATTTTTGAAAACCTGCCCGGTGTGGAAGCCGTAATTATGCCTGTTGGGGGCGGTGGTTTAGCAGCCGGTGCCGGCACTTACCTGAAACAGCAAAACCCTGATATATTACTGATTGGTGTTGAGCCTGAAGGTGCCCCAAGCATGTGGACGGCCATTGAAAAAGGCGAACCCGTTACTTTAAAAACCATCGACCGCTTTGTAGATGGCGCGGCCGTAAAACGCGTTGGCGAAAAAACCTTCCTGCTTTGCCGGGATGTGCTGGATGATATGCTCACCGTACCCGAAGGCAAAGTTTG
>CBFGNE010000778.1:0-2279 GCA_965649995.1 uncultured Mucilaginibacter sp. | reverse complement strand
ATTTGCATGTCCGCAATGCATGTTGTATAAGATTTCTCCCTCGTACCTCGGTTCGAAATGACATGGGGAACCGCTTAATGCTTTCTGGTGAATGACTCGGAAACGATGGTGCGTATTACGTTGACGCCTTCGTTGCTGAATTGGGCGTCTTCTTCGTATTTAAGGTTGTCGTCGGTTAGTAGCATGATAGTTGCCGTTTTGGTTAGTATGTTACTGCCGGAGGGGTAATACAAGGTGAGGGTAACACCCGACGGCGAAAGCGCATAACCAAACGTAACGCTACCCGCTTCGGGGCTTTGATACAATCCGGAATGGTCCTTATTAAAAACAATAAAAGCATCGGCACTGGTGTAAGTGGTTTGCTGCTCAGTTTTGTTTCCGTTTTTATACGTGGCGATTATTTTTTCGGTAAGGTACCACTTGCCTTGCAGCCGCTCGTCGAAGCTTTTTGTCCAATCTTTTTTACAGGAAGCGATTGCCAGTATTAGCAGGAGGGGAAGCAAGATTTTTCTGAAAGTCATTGTTTTGGTTTAGGTGTGCTAATATAATGGATTGATCCCAGATTGTTGAATACTCTGCTAAAACTTGCCTGTAATATCTCCACCAAATCCGGGTCGTTAAAGGGGTAAATGTCGTCAATATCCAGCACAACAATTGTTTTGCCGTTTAGCTGAAAGTGTTGTTTGATGCTTGTATTCCATTACAAAAACCGCATCCGCCCAATCCAACATCTTTTGGCTCAGGTGTACCCGTGCTTTGTCACTTGTACCCACCGAGCGTACTTCATACGTCCCGCGAAAGCCTAAAATAAATTGCCAAAGCTATCCCCACAAAGGAGAGGTAAAATATTATCCTGCCTTGCTTCTGGTCAGCTTCAGAATAACCATATACTTTCTCGCCGTTAGGCAAAGTTTTTTTGTAGTTGAATAAATGCCAGCCCACGAGTGTGCCTAACACTCCACCTAAGGCAGCCATTATATAGCCCAATATTATCCACGTTGTTTGCGGTGGTTCGGTTTGCTTCAACTCTTCCAAACGTTGCTCATTCAATTCGGCAATGGCTTGCTCATCCATGCTTATGCCGCGTTCATTCAGTATTTTTATAGCAAGCTGGTAGTCGAAGGCGCTCCACTCGTCGCGTTTGGCAATTAAATCTCTTAGCTCTTCATTGGTAAATTTAAAAAGATAATGTTCTTCATCAACCTCCTTTATTTCTTCGGCACTCTCGGCTTGCAACAATTCATTTACCCGCCCAAAATCGTCCGCGCTTATTTTTACGGCATAATCCTTAGCCGTTTCATCCGCATAAAAAGTGGGGTTAAACGAGAAGGACTGCTCCTCTATTTTATATATGATATCGTTTTGCTGCAAAAGCGTGGCAAGTTCATCCGCCAGCCCAGGGTCATTAAACTTTTGGTAGGTGATCAGTTCGGGTTGCATGTTATTTACTTTTAGGCATGGCCATATAATCCAACGTTAAATTACACAGCGCCTTTACGCCGAGGGCAAAGCCGCTCTCATCCAAATAAAAATCGGGCGTGTGGTGCGATGGCGCGGTTAGCGGGTCCTGGCCTTTTGGCATCCCGCCTAAAAAGAAGAAGATGCCGGGCACCTTTTGCTGAAAAAAGCTAAAATCTTCGGCACCGGTAACCGGGGGGCGCAGCTCTACATTTTCCTTGCCGGCACTGGCCTCTAAGGTGGGCAGCATTTTGGCCGTGAGGGCTACATCGTTAAAAGTAACCGGGTAGGTGTGGGTGTAAGGTATTTGTATAGCTACGGTTGCGCCGTAAGCCTCCGCTGTTTTGGTCGCGATACGGCGTACGTTGCCAATAACCAGTTTCTCATCTGATTCCGAAAAATAGCGAATAGTACCCGTCATGGTTACAATTTCGGGGATGATGTTAAACCGGGAGCCGCCATTGATAGTACCTATAGTTACTACGGCAGGGTTTTCGGTAATGTTTACATTACGGCTTACAATAGTTTGCAGCCCGCTGATGATCTGCGCGGATACTACAACCGGGTCTATACTGCTCCATGGGTAGGCCCCGTGCGATGATTTGCCTTTAACGGTTATTTTGATATCGTTAACCCCGGCCATTGTGCCGCCCGGACGGTAATAGATCTTACCCGCTTCTATAGAAGACCAGATGTGCAGCCCAAACACCGCATCCACCTTCGGGTTTTCCAAAACCCCTTCCTTCACCATTTGCTCGGCGCCGCCTTTCTCTCCTTCAGGCGCGCCTTCTTCTGCCGGTTGAAAAATGAATTTAACGGTG
>CBFGNE010000777.1:0-2281 GCA_965649995.1 uncultured Mucilaginibacter sp. | reverse complement strand
GCTCATCTGTAACTTCCTGCTGATATGGATGCTGTTCAAGCTCTTAAGCTTTTATAAAAGCGATGATGCTAAATCGACCGCTTATGACCTGGGGATGATCGTGGCCGTAGGTTCATTGATATATTTCCCGTTCATCTTCCTGTTTTTAGCTATTTGGATAGCCTTGACCATATTCAAACCCTTCAACTGGCGCGAATGGGTGTCGGGGATATTGGGCTATGTCACCGTGTTCTTTTTTTTGGCAGTGTTTTACTACCTCAATGGCAGGTTGGGCAGGTTTTATGAAATTTGGTTGCCGCTTGGCTCAAAGTTCCCCAATAGCATCCATATCGATTACCTGGATTACCTGGTGCTTATACCCGTTATCATCATAATTGCCCTGTATGTAGTTAAATTACAGCAAAATTTCTATAAAAGTTACGTGCATGTGCGTAAATCGTTCCAGTTATTATTCCTGATGTTTTTGATCACTGGCTTGTCGTTTTATGTTAGGACGGCGTTCAACCTCAACCACTTTTTACTGTGCGCCGTGCCCGCAGCGGTGTTTTTTAGCTACTATTTTGTAAACGCCACCACTAAATGGTTTTACGAAAGTTTGTATTTACTGCTGCTTATCAGCATAATATATTTCCAGTTTAACACTTTTTAACTTTTACATTCGTTCAAATTTCGGCGTAAACATTAGTTTTGTAGCATGAAATTTGGCGTAGTAATATTTCCCGGCTCCAATTGCGATGAAGATATCATCCATGTTTTACAAAATGTAATGGGCCAGCAGGTGGTTAGGCTGTGGCATAAAGACCACGACCTGCAAGGTGCTGAGTTTATCGTTTTGCCCGGCGGCTTCTCTTTTGGCGATTACCTGCGCAGTGGCGCAATTGCCCGTTTTTCGCCTATTATGCAGGAAGTTATACAGTTTGCTGCAAAGGGTGGTAAAGTATTAGGCATCTGCAATGGCTTCCAAATATTAGCCGAGGCTGGCTTGTTGCCAGGTGCATTGCTGCACAACAAAAACCGCAAATTCATTTGCCGTAATATTTACTTAAAACCGCAAACCGCAAATTCCCTGGTTACCCGCCAGTTGGATCCGGAGCACGCTTTAAAAATACCGATCGCCCATGGCGAAGGCAATTATTTTGCCGATGCAGATGTGTTAAAAGCCATCAATGATAATGACCAGGTGTTGTTCCGCTATTGCGATGAGGCCGGCAATATTACCGACGAAAGCAACCCTAATGGCTCATTAGAGAACATAGCGGGTGTTTGCAATGCAGAGCGCAATGTATTTGGCTTTATGCCTCACCCCGAGCGTGCTTCTGAAGCATTGGTTGGCAACGAGGACGGGCTGGCGATATTCGAATCGATATTAGCGCTGGCGAAGGCCTAAAAAAATGACGTCGCTGGTTATTGATATTGGCAACACCTTCACCAAGATCGCCATTTTTAAGGGCAGCGATTTATTAGAGGTGCAGCACTACCAGCAACCGGGCATAGATGATATAAATATCCTTTTAGATAAATACCTTATCGATAGGGCAATATCATCATCTGTAAAAAAAGAAAAAGAGCCCTGGCAACTAATGCTCGAAGATAAATTTACGGTAGTACATTTTAACAGCAGTATTGCCAGCGGCATAAATAACCATTATAAAACGCCAAAAACACTTGGCCCCGATAGGCTGGCAGCCGTAATAGGCGCACACTATTTATTCCCGCAGACGGGCAATATGATCATTGGCGGGGGCACTACAATCACGTATGATTATGTTGATGCCGGGGCAAATTATTTTGGCGGCAGCATATCGCCGGGTTTAAAAATGCGTTATAAAGCCTTAAATTACTATACGGGGGCGTTGCCTTTAATAGCGGCCGACGAAACGTTTGAAGGTAATTATGGATATGATACCCCATCGGCTATTATATCCGGAGTGCAAAACGGGATAAAATACGAGCTTGCAGGCTTTATAGAAGAGTACATAGAAACACAAAAAACGTACAATATTATACTAAGCGGGGGCGACAGTATTTTTTTTGATACGCTGTTAAAAAATAGCATCTTTGCCCCCTATATAAAAAATGAGCCTTACCTGGTTCTAAAAGGATTAAACGCAGCTATACAAAAGCATAATGATTAGATATATAAGGCACTTAATAATACTTTCTCTTACTGCAACAGCCTTTGGCGCAAATGCACAATCCACTGCAACTACCAGTTCTCCGTACTCAAGGTATGGCCTTGGCGACCTTAGCCCCAATGGCGGCGCACAAAACATGGGCATGG
>CBFGNE010000776.1:0-2295 GCA_965649995.1 uncultured Mucilaginibacter sp. | reverse complement strand
CCCTGTTTTTGTATCAAGGCAGCTTACCCTCAAATCCTGATTGTGGCCGTGGAACAGGTTCATCCAAAGCAGCCCCGGTTGCGATGGCGCTTCATATACGGGATTAGCCCCCGTCATTTTTGTGGTGTCGGTAGTTGCAAGGTATGCCTTTAGCGGTTTGCCAGGCCCTGTATAGCTATATAACCCGTTATTGGTGCCTATCCATACCTTACCATCGGCCGTTTTGGTGATGCCCATCAGTGAGGATGCGTTGATGTATTGATTGCCTTTATCTACGCTGCTAAAAGATTCGTACTTTTTTGTTTTGGGGCTGAACTTTACAACGCGGATCACTTTATCATTGATCATGCCCCATACATTGCCATCGTTATCTATTAGCCGGATGCCAAAATACTGTTGAAATTTATTGGAGGGGTAAATAAACTGCTCAAAACTATCCTTAGCCCTGTTGTACCTAAACAGCCCGTTGCCCACCACACTTACCCAAAGGCTTTTATCGCCGCCAAGGGTAACGCTCAGCACATTGGTTACCGGCGCCAGGTTTATTTTATCGTTGCCAAGATTATAAACCTTGTAATTATAGCCATCGTACCGCACCAAACCGTTTTGCGTGGCTATCCACATATAGCCCTCGCTGTCCTCGGCCATGGCGCGGATGTATGATTCGGGAAGCCCTTTTTTTATGTCCAGCCTATCGAAATAGACATGAGATGTTTGCGCTTTGCTACAAATACCAACGGCAAGCAATAAGGCAAGCAATAAAATTCTTCTCATGAGAAAGGGCGGTTTAAATGATTTGCTTAATTAACTAATTAATATGGTAAATATCAAACTGCAACTGTAATTAGCTGCCTTACAAGCGATATTTTTCTAATTTATGAAAACTACAAACTTAAGCGGGCAAACAAACAAACATTTAATATCTTAGCCCTCAAAACATACAGCCATTTACGCAATAGCCGTATAGTTTACACGCTTTAATTATCACATCTAATTTAAGTAAATCAGTATACCGAATGAAAAGCGCAAAAATTGCACACTGGCTAACCGATGCAGCGTACACCTTAACAGGAATCCTTTTTTGCGGGTTTGCCCTTAAAAGTTTCTTAATACCCAACGCATTTTTTGATGGGGGCGTAACCGGGATGAGCCTGCTGATACACGAGTTAACGCACTTTAACATTGCCGTGGTGATTGTATTGCTCAATATCCCGTTTATTATTATGGGGGCTTTCCAGGTAAATAAAGCCTTTGCGGCCAAAACACTCGCAGCTATTATTGTGCTGGGTCTTTGCCTGCAGTTTATGCCGTTCCCCAATGATATAACAAAAGACAAACTGCTGGTATCCATTTTCGGCGGTGTGTTTATGGGGATAGGTGTTGGCCTGGCCATACGCGGCGGTTGCGCACTGGACGGCATTGAAGTGCTGGCGCTTTATACCGGCAAGCGCATCAGTTTCACCATTAGCGAAATTATCCTGGGCATTAATATCGTTATTTTCCTGATAGCGGCTTTTGAACTTGGGCTGCCAACGGCGCTCTACTCCATCATGACCTACTACACCGCCTCTAAAACAATCAGTTTTGTAATAGAGGGTTTAGAGGAATACACAGGGGTTACCATTATCTCGGGCCAAAGCGAGTTTGTTAAAGAACGCCTGGTGATGGAGCTTGGCCGCGGTATTACCGTATATAAAGGCGAGCGCGGCTTTTTAAAGGAGAGCTTTGACATCAGCCAGCCCGTAGATATTGTTTTTACCGTAATTACCCGGCTTGAGGTGCGCCGCCTGCGCAACCTGGTACACGAGATAGATCCCAAAGCATTCATCTTCACCAGCACTATTAAAGAGGCTGCCGGCGGGGTGTTGAAGAAGAGGGCAAGGCACTAATTCCCTTTGAATTTAGGATGATGATCTAATTTTGGAAAAGGTTATTGATATACAAACACACCCATCTGTGGTTTCAAACCGTTATTCTCTAAATTCTGACAAATCTCTAACCTGTAACCTCCAATCTCTAAAAAGAAAATAGTAGTTTTACCGCAAATCTTTCAAAAAACATGAATATCCACGAATATCAGGGCAAAGCGATACTAAAAAGCTTTGGCGTTAGAGTACAGGAAGGCATAGTTGCAGATACACCGGAGGAAGCTGTTGCAGCTGCCCAAAAAATGAAGGAAGACTATGGGTCGGACTGGACGGTGATAAAAGCACAGATCCACGCAGGTGGCCGTGGCAAAGGCGGTGGCGTAAAGCTTGCCAAAAATGCCGAACAGGTAAAAGAAATTGCAGGCAA
>CBFGNE010000775.1:0-2300 GCA_965649995.1 uncultured Mucilaginibacter sp. | reverse complement strand
GTATAAAATGTTGTTTTTCTGCACATTCCAGGGTTTGTTTAAATCTACCAGTGCCAGATCTGCCCAATACCCTTCGCGGATAAAGCCCCGCTTTTCTATCTGGAAACATTTCGCAACGTTATGCGCCATTTTTTCGGCAATTTGTTCCAGCGTTATTTTGCCTTGCTTGTGCAGCTCCAGCATCGCTACCAACGCGTGCTGCACTAAGGGGCCGCCGCTTGGGGCTTGCAGATAGGCCTGGGCCTTTTCTTCAGTGGTATGCGGAGCATGGTCGGTGGCTATTACGTCTATGCGGCCATCCAGCACGGCGGCTAAAATGCCGTCGCGGTCGGCGGTGGTTTTAACCGCAGGGTTCCATTTTATCAGGTTACCTTTTGTTTCATAATCGGCATCGCTAAACCATAAATGATGGATACAGGCCTCAGCGGTTATACGCTTGTTTTCCAGCGGGATATCGTTGGTGAATAAATGCGTTTCTTTCTCTGTAGAGATATGGAGGATATGCAGGCGGGTACCATGTTTTTTAGCCAGTTCTACTGCCATGCTTGATGACAGGTAGCAGGCTTCGGCGCTACGTATTTTGGGGTGAAGCCCAACAGGGATGTTCTCGCCAAGCAGTTGCTTATAATGTTCGAGGTTGCTTTTAATGGTTGCCTCATCCTCGCAATGCGTGGCAATAAGCATAGGCGAGTTGGCAAACAAGTTCTCCAGCGTGGTAGGGTTATCCACCAGCATATTGCCGGTTGAGGAACCCATGAACACTTTAATACCGCACACGTTTTTGGTATCGGTACGCAAAACTTCCTCCAAATTATCGTTACTGGCACCCATGTAGAAGGAGTAGTTGGCCGGAGAGTTCTGCGCAGCTATGGCATACTTATCTTCCAGAAATTCGCGGGTGAGCGTATTAGGCACAGTATTGGGCATCTCCATAAAAGAGGTGATGCCACCAGCCACCGCCGCGCGCGATTCGGTATAAATATTCCCCTTTTGCGTTAGCCCCGGCTCGCGGAAATGTACCTGGTCGTCTATACAACCCGGGAAAAGGTAAAGCCCTTCGGCGTTGATCTCCCTGTCGGCAGGTACGCTGATGCTGCTGTCAATTCGTTCGATATGGCCGTCTTTAACCAGTACATCGGCAACAAATTGTTTGCCTTCGTTGATGATCGTAGCGGCTTTAATGAGGATGGTTGGCATGGAGGCAAAGATAGTTTTTAGAGTCAAGAATCAAGAGACAAGAATCAAGATAGAATGGTTAGTTTCTCATTCATCTTGACTCTTGATTCTAAATTTCTTGTCTCTAATTCTTCCCTCCCCAGTAATAATTCAACCCAAAGGTAAAGTTGTTGTTAAACGCCAGGTTTAGCGTGGTGCCGTTGGTTTGGTAGTTGTAATTGTAATTGAGGTTACCAAAGCCCATATTGATGCCCAGTTTTTGAGTAGGGAAGAAAACCACATTAGGGCTGCCGCCGATATTTAGCGAACCTACAGTAAAGTTATTCAGCACATGGTTGCTGCTGATGCCCATTTGCGGGTAAATGCCAAACTTATCGCTCAGCATCCAGTAATAACGCAGGTTAATGGCCAGCCCGATAATATCTGTATGGTATTTACGGGTGTAACTGTAGTTGTCGGTAACGGTGGTGTTAGAGTAATAATTGCTGGTTTCGGTGCCCGACACACGCGAATAACCCGGTTGGATGCCGATCGCCCACTTTTTGTTCAGGAAGAAGCCAAACTCCGGACTAATGTTTAAGTTGAGAATGCTGGTATTAAAATATTGGGTGTGCCCCTGCGGAAAAGTGATATTGCTGGAATAGCCTGCTTCATCATAATTAAGATTAAAGCTGCCGCCGATATATTTGGCACCTTTGCCGGTTTGGGCGGATGAAATGCCGGCGAAAAGTAAAATAGCTAAAGCGGTAAGTAAGTGTTTTTTCATATACGGGAATATGTTTGCGAAGATAATTGTTTAGTTTGAATGACGGATGGAATAGGGGAAACGTTACAGTGGCTTTGTTCCGTTTGGCTGTTTATGTCGCAAAGGCGGGAAATGGATTAACTTGAGAATGCCACATAGCGATGGGTTCGAAACGAAGGGTGTTCGAAAAAAAATGGTGCGTCATGCCGAACTTGTTTCACTGTTGTCCGGGGAAAATATTTTTAAGGTAAAATTAAAGGGGTAGCCAAGGCTACCCCTTCGTGTTGATATATTTGAGTTACCACACAAAAACAATCAACATGGGCAAAAGTACTTTTTTTACCGGACAGCCGGTATTAAACCAAGTCCTTAGTTTAAT
>CBFGNE010000774.1:0-2306 GCA_965649995.1 uncultured Mucilaginibacter sp. | reverse complement strand
GCATGGCGCACCATTAAGGTTAATTATTCCGGTAAAATATGGCATCAAAAACCTAAAGCGGATAGGCAGCATTACCTTTAGCAACACCCGGCCGCCCGATTACTGGGCACGCAGCGGGTACGATTATTATTCGGGCCTGTAATATTACAGGCCCGGGCAAGCTACTGAATTGTTTTAAGCCAATCGCTTGCTTCATCTACGCTATCAAACGTTTTATGCGTGATATCGCCGGTGGATCTTTTAATGGTAAGATCGGCAGAGAGGCGACTAAACGTACTTGGCGAATATACCCAGCCAATATATTTTAACCCGGCTGCTTCGGCCAACGGAAACCATTCCTTTACCACCCAGTCTACCGCGTTGTCCCAAGTGCCTAATACATTGGTGTTATCGTTCAAAATTTTACTGCAATTGTAAGCGCCCAGGGCCTCTAATAGCTTAATACAGCCTGTTTTTACAGAGTGCAGGCTATGGAAACCTTTCCAGTTAGCCAGTATGCAGCTCGCGGCCTCATCATAATCAATTTCTAACCCCTGGTTTTTAAATATCGATGCGTGTTTGCCCTTTGGCTTAACTTTGGAGACGTTTGATAGTGGAAACCTCATGCTGAATGTAGTACCCTTACCGGGAATACTCTCTACCCAAAGGCTGCCATTGTGCTTATTTGCTGCTTCGACTATCTTTAAAAACCCCGACCCTAACTCACGTGCCACGCTTTTTTTGCGGAAACTTAAAAATATTTTATTGATCAAATTCTGATCTATCCCTTCCCCAAAATCCCTTACAGATAATACGAGGTTATTGTCTATAATCTGCCTGTCTATAACTACCCGGTTAGCTTTTGGCGAGAATTTTATGGCATTTTTTACCAAGCTGGCCACCGCGTTTGCTATGCTTTTACGGTTGCCATAATAAATAAAATCGGTTTTCTTTTTCAGGATCAGTGTATGTGTTGCCGGTACGGGCAGCCTGGCAGCAACTTCGTTTAAAAGCCCATTCAACGAAAAATCGCCCATCTGGTATTCCGGTTCGCTCAGTTCGTCGCTGTAGTTTGCCTTAGTGTTTATGCTTTTAACAATATCATCCAGTTCGATGGCGCAATCGCGGATGAGCCGCAAAGTATCAGCTATTTCATCGGGTTCTAAAAGCCCTTCGTTAAACAGGCTGGTTAGGCCAAGCAAACTGGCAATTGGCTTACGAATGCAATGAGAATTTAAAAACGACACTTCCGACATCTGCTCGATCTTTTCGAGCAACCTTTCTTCCATGCGCTGCTTGCTGGTATCATCGTTTATGGTTACAATAATACCGTCGGCTACGGGGTATATATCAATACTAAACCACTTTTGCACCGGCCAAAAGTACTCTGTAAACTGCACGCCCTCCAATTTTTGCAGCGCCCACTCGTAATGGTGGTAAAAATCAGAACCTTTCAATTCGGGGAAAACATCCCATAAATTATGCCCTTTAACGTATTCGCGCTTATAACCGATTAATCTTTCGGATGCCTGGTTCCAATAAATTATCCGCGAGTGGTAATCCATCTGAAAGAAGCCGATCTTGGTTTCTTCCAAAATTTGCTCCAGCTTAAATTCCGTAAAATCCAGCCGGCTTAGTATCTCCTTTTTTTCGTCGATATTTTGCGCCACAACCAGCCGGGCATTAACATTATTATAAACAAACGGGTACGACATGATCTCCACGTTCAATATTCTGCCGCTTTTGGCAACATGCTTAAATTCCCTGTACCTGGTTTTAGTGCCCCTTATATCGGGCAACACTTTAAGCACCAACGGAATTTCCTCGGGCAGGCGCAGGTCCAGAATGGTTTTGCTCAAAAATTCCTTTTTTGTAAAACTATACCGTTTTATAGCGGCGTTGTTTACTTCAATTATCCTAAGCGAGTCTACATCAAATACCCACATTGGCTGTATGCCCAAATAAAATAAAACATCAAATTTCCCTTCAGCCATCCATTCTATTGTAATAGGGGTTTATTCAAATATCGCAATTCTGACTGTAAATGATGGCATTAATTTAAGTGTTGGTTAAATCGTCTTAACGCACGCGGTAGTTCTTAATCACGCCAAATATTTGCATATTGCAGGGCGATGGTGCCCGCTAAACTGCCTCTTTCGAAACAAATAGCTTATGCCTGCGGAATGATAGGCTGGAGTACCATGACCAATATTATTATTGTAATGCTGCCCTACTTTTACCTGCCGCCAAACAACGCAGGTTTAAGGCCGCTCATCCCGCAGTTGCTTGTTTTTGGGGTGTTCAATATTCTCTCGCTTATCACCGCA
>CBFGNE010000773.1:0-2307 GCA_965649995.1 uncultured Mucilaginibacter sp. | reverse complement strand
AACGAAAAAAACGTTGCCGACCTGGTACACTTCACCAATGTTACCGAAGTGCACTCCTCTGCCCGCATTAGCGTACCCGGTAAAATGGAGTATCATAACGACCATATACTGCTGAGCAACGGTTATATTGATGAGTATGGCATTGATGTAACGGGTGTGGAAGTGGTGAGGGGGATTATTGCTGCGGCGAATAGGGAATAATGGAATATATTATCTTTGCCCTGTGAAAAAAGTACAATACCTTTTTATTTTTTTACTATTCATTTGCTCCTCTGCATTTAGCCAGGACGGTTATTTAAAAAAAATAAAAGCTATTGCCGATGAAGAGGTTACTGCAACTAAATTATTAGCCAAACTTGATAGCATTAAACGTACGCGCCGCCCAACGGATAGCAATGTAAAAACACTTTTTAACCGCAGTGTTGATTTCGGCTATTATCACCAACGTATTGACGTTAGGTACAACGGTAAGGACTATCACATAAACCTGTTAACTAAAAATGATACTATTTTGTTTAGCAAAACAGGGCATGGAAATTCGATATTTATGAATATGCAAGCGGAAGAATGGAACAAAACGCTGCAAGGCAAAGTAGATACTATTCAAATTTTACGTTTTCTTAAAGAACGAAATAAATATTATGGGACGGTAAAAACAATAAAAAACGTAATCGATGAACTTACCTTAAACGAGACGTATGCCCTTTATTGCGGTGACGGCGCTCCCCAAACAGGAGCATACGCAGAGATAATAGAGCTTGCCAAAAAAAACGACCAGAAAAAATTCAGTATTTGGCTAACCAGCATCTGCTGCGAAGAGCAAGCTTATGCTACACTTGGCTATAAGTTGCTCAGGAAAAATAGATTTAAGGTGGATAGGAAAACGTTAAAACTGGTAAATCACATTAACCAACGTAAATCTGCAATTGTACAGTGCAGCGGTTGTTTTGTGGTTGTAAATTAAGCCGACTAAAATATACTCACCGGTAGCACCAACTCTATCCTATTCTTGCCATTCCCGCCAAACAAATCATCATCCAGCAGGTAGCTGTAACGGATGCCGAAGGATACCGAACCCTGGTTAAACAGTTTACCATCAAAAAACAGGGTTGCGCCTGCAGAGCGGAAGTCGGCTTTAAATGGCTTGTTGTTGAACAGGAAACTGCCGTCGGTGGCGTGGGTATGGTCGTAAAACAGGTAGCCGCGCACGCGTAGCAGGTAGGCCAAATTGGCAAAGCCTGCATCGGGGTACGCAATTGGGAAATGGTAGCTTAAGCCTACTTTCTGCATCTTATCCAAACTTTCGGCAGTGTAGCCTTTGGCAAAGGGGAAATCGTTAGAAAAACCGATGCTGTTATTTGCCCCTTTCTTCTGGTAGGCGCCGCTGATAACCAGGCTGTGCGTTATGCCCAATCCAGGGAAATAAAATGAGCCGGTCGCTAAAAACTGGGTAGCGCTAAGCCCGGCAATGGCAGTTTTATAATTCAGGCTGATGCTTTGGGCCAGGCGCGGGTTTATTTGTTGTTTGGCCTGCTGTATCTCGTTACTGAAACTGATGTAATTGTTCAAATAAGTATAATGCCTGTCGGCAAACTGGCTGCGGTAAGCTTCCTGGAACCGGCGCTGGCTGTAGTACACATCGCTGCCTGCGGATAAAAAGGTAGCTGTTTTGCCTCCGGTAAAGTTCAGCGGTACTTCTAAGCCAGCATGCAGGTCGGTTTCGTTGAAATAAACGTTGTTGCCTTTAGAAAACCCCCGCCGGTCGAAAGTGTAATTGGCACCTGCCGAAATATATGGGAACAGCGCACCGTAAATACCTGTGTAGCCAATGCGCTTGTAGCCTTCATCGCGGTTGTAATTTAAGGATAGCCGGGATTGGAAGGTATTAAGCACGTTCTCCCCCGCCAGTTCCAGCGAGTAGTTCGGGTCGTTCAAATTCGGGAAGATGCTATGGAAATTGAACAAGCCGTGCGCTTTGCTGTAGCTGGTGATGGGTAGCGGGGTGTTGGGGACAGATGCAAAGAGGTTGGCGGCGGAATCTTTTTCTAATTTGTTGATACCCATATCAGACAACACCTCGGTGTAGGTTGATTTTTCTCGATATGGCCCCTCATTCCAGCTACTTTCCTGTATCGTATAGCCATAAGCAGTAAGGCCTACCCATGCCACCTTTGTAGCAGTTATTGCAGGCTGATAAGCGCCTATAAAACTGCTATCATCCTTCACATAAAACTTCCCGGTTTTTAAGGTCAATTCAAATAACCTGTCGTTTACGCCCGAAGATTTACTAAACTCTACCGTGTCTTT
>CBFGNE010000772.1:0-2310 GCA_965649995.1 uncultured Mucilaginibacter sp. | reverse complement strand
GGATCATTAAACAAACGGAAGGGCTGGTTGCCATGATGGCTTACAAAATGATCAGCAGCCCCGGCGACCGAAAAGACATTGCCCAGGACGTTTACCTTAAAGCTTTTAAAAACCTGCCGGGTTTTAAATTCCAGTCGCGGCTCTCTACCTGGATAGGGCAGATAGCCTATAACACCTGCCTGCATTACCTGGAGAAAAAGCGGTTGGTGCTGTTTGACAGTTTGGGCGACGACGGCGAAACGCCCGAAGCCCGCATCGGCCAGGATGCGCAACAGGATACCGAAGAGATCCTTTTTGGTAAAGAGCTATCTGCCATCCTCCATGCCGAGATAGACCGGCTGAAGCCGCTTTACAAAACGCTGGTATCCTTATACCATCAGCAGGAACTGAGTTATGCCGAGATAGCCGAAATTACCTCGTTGCCCGAGGGCACTGTAAAAAACTACATCTTCCGGGCACGCAAAACACTAAAAGAAAACATTTTATCAAAATATAAAAGGAGCGAGTTATGATACCAGCACATCTAACCGAAACAGAGATACAGCTTTATGCAGCTGAACCGGATGCACTCGGCACCGAACAATTGGCACATGTAGCGGGCTGCACCCTTTGCCGGGCTAAAGCAGCTAATTACACGCAGCTGTTTAACAGCATGCAACATTTGCCAAAACCCGCATTCGATTTTGATTTGGCTGCATTGGTAATGGAGCAATTGCCGGCACCAAAAAGGGCCTTCCCCTGGGCAGCAATTATGATAGCAGCATTGGCCACGGGCGTAGTTGCTGTTGCTGCATTATACTTTGGCGAGGCAATGGCCGCCACTTTAAAGGCGGTACCCGGCGTACTGCTTGCAGTAGCAACAACCGGCGCTTTAATGATATTGATATTTGGGATAGTGGAAATGTTTAAGGAGCATCAAAAACGGGTAGATGCTATTGTGAGTCAAAAAATAATGCAACTTTAATTTTGGTGGCCGGTCTAATCAGTATAAACATTAAAAAAACAAATGAAAAAGATAATTACCTTAACCCTGCTGTTGCCTGCCGCTTTAGGCGCACAGGCCCAAAGCCGCACCAACGCCTTTACCGATAACCGATCGTTTGAAGAATTTGTACGCAACATAGTGATACTTTTGATGCTGTACATGGTTACCAGTTTTATTTTAAATATGATAAAACTGTTTTTGAACGACCGCCTTAAACGCAAAATGGTAGAAACCGGCACCCCGGAAGCAATTGTTGCCCAACTGCTCGACACTAAAAAAGCCGACGCGGAAACCAGCCGTAAATGGTTCTTTGCACTTGCCGCCATAGCCATAGGGCTGGGTATAATAGGCTGCTACCAAATGACGGACATCTACGCCCTGGCCGTAATTGCGTTTTGCCTGGCCTTTGGGTTTTTGGCGCATTACTACATGAGCCGCCGCCTGCAAAAATAAACCGCTGCATTCATTCAAATAAAAAACAAACGCCCTTGCGGCAGGGGATTGCTATGCCCGTTCCAAACCGATGCCAATAAGCGTTCGCCATTTTAGGCCTTCTCCTTTGGAGAAGGGTTGGGATGAGGCTCCTGAAAGCTTATCTCGCCCCCACATTCACCCTATAAACTAACTCTTAAATGAAAAAATTGATAATGGCCATTTTGGCCCTGTGGCTTTGCTTTGCCCAAAATTTTGTAAATGCCCAAACCACCGGTGGCAAAATAACCGGGAAAGTGGTGGACGAAAACGGCCGCCCGCTTGATGGTGCCACCGTATCGCTCAACCGCGTAGCCGACTCCATACCCGTAAAATACGAACTGGCCACTGCCGATGGCGGTTTTAACTTTGGCGGTGTGAAGGATGGCAGCTACCGCATCCTCATAACGGCCGTGGGCAGCCTGCCCTATAAAAGCGAGGCAATAACCGTTGATGCGCAGCACCCGCTTATTCAATTGCCGGCCATTGTGCTGCACTCGCAAGCCAAAGCTTTGCAGGAAGTGGTGGTGAACTCGAAGAAACCTTTTGTGGAGCATAAGATAGACCGCACGGTGGTTAATGTAGATGCCCTGATAGGCAATGCCGGCACCACTGCGCTGGAGGTTTTGGAAAAGTCGCCCGGGGTAAGTATTGGCGAGGGCGGTACCATCAGCTTCCATAGCAAAACCGGGGTAGCCATTTATATTGATGATAAACCCACCTACCTATCCGGTGCCGACCTGGAAAATTACCTGCGTGCCATGCCCTCGGCCACGCTATCGCAAATAGAACTGATGACCAACCCGCCCGCCCGGTATGATGCGGCGGGCACAGCCGGTGTTATCAACATCAAA
>CBFGNE010000771.1:0-2317 GCA_965649995.1 uncultured Mucilaginibacter sp. | reverse complement strand
TGATACCATAAAAGGCGAAGTGGATTCGCGCGATTTGCATGATAACCCTAAACAAGTAAAGTTTAAAACAGTGGCAAGTAATAACATAAGCGTTTTAACCCCGGATAACACGCAATATTTAGAAGTTGACGGAAAGCAGGCATATCGGCGTTATGCAGGTTTTATTACACTTGACCATATTAGCGAGCAACAGGTATTAAACGAAAGGGACACCGCCATGAGGCTTGATACGGTATTTTTAAAAGTGTTGCAAAAGGGAAGAAACCTCTCTCTTTATTCGTTTAGCGATCATATAAAAACGCGGTTTTACATTACCGAAAAGGATGGTGAAATGCCGGTAGAGTTGGGGTACCGCCTTTACTATGATTCGGGGAAGGTAAACGTATATACGGGCACCGGCCGTACTGTAAACGAAAATACATACCTGACGCAATTGTACAATATTGCCCTGAAGCACAATTTGATGACACCCGATATGCAGCGTATGTTAGAATGGTGCCGTTACACTAAAAGTTATATAATTGAAGTAGTTAATACGATAAACGGCACCAAAAAGAAATAAAAATCATCCAACTCTTAATAATCCTAAGCCCCCTAATTATGAAAAAAATCATCTTGTTATTACTCCCATTATTTTTATTAACAACGCTCTCTTTTGCACAAAGCAATTTTAAACCCGCTTACGTTGTAACCTTAGCCGGCGATACGGTAAAGGGCGAAGTGGACTACCAGGAATGGGGAAGTAACCCATCGGGCATCCGTTTCAGAACGGCGGATAACAAAACCCACAACTTTACTACCGCCGACATTAAATATTTTAACATTGATAAGCTGGATATTTACCAGCGCTATAGTGGCCCTATTAGCCACGATGAAACCAACAGCAACCGCGTAATTGGCGGCCGCGATACCAGTTTTACTGTGAAGGATGTATTTTTAAAAGTATTGCAAACCGGTAAAGTGGTAAACCTTTACGCTTACTCGGATGCCATAAAACCACGTTATTTTTACAGCGACCCCAATGCCGGTGATGCCATACACGAGTTGGTTTACCGCATTTATACCAATGGCGGATCTACCGAGATCCAAAAAAGCAATACCACAGTAGAGGCAACTTATTTGCAGCAGCTTACTGCAATAGCCTTAAAAGCAAACCTGCTTGATGACCAATTACAGGGATTATTGGAAGGTGCAGAATACACACAATCCGCGCTTCTTAAAATTACCACCGCGCTAAACGGGTATACAAAAGCACAACTTGCCATAAACCAGCCCGGCGGCAATAATGATAAATTTGACCTTTATGCCGGGCTTGGCCTGAATGCTACTACTATTAAATCGTATGACGAGTTTGATAAACCCATAGGCAGCCCTTACACCTCTGTTTTACCAAGGGCAGTTTTCGGTTTAATTACTTATTTAAATCCTAATACCCGCAGGCTGCAGTTCTCGGCCGAGTTTTCGGCAACGGATATAATGTACAAAAACTCGTACGGTAACACAAACTACAGTGTAAATCAACTGGGAATAACTTTAGCGCCGGCAATTGCTTATAATATTTACAATGGCAGTAACTTTAAATTTTATGCCGGGCTTGGCATCGGGCTAAGTAAGTACACGTATTTAAGTAAAAAGTTTTTCCGTAACGACGGCACTGCAATACCTATGAACTTTTTCCCCTTCGTATTCAGCAACTTTAATAATGTCATCATTTATAAAGTTGGGTTTTTATTGCATAAAAACATCCAGATATACGGAGAGCACTTATCCGGCGACCCGCTTTCGCGCTTCAGCCTGTACAGGTTTTCGCAATCGAGCAATAACTTCGGCATAAACTATATTTTAGGGAAACAGAAATAACTACCTCACCAGCAACGCCCAGCCTGATAGCTGCGGAGCGCCGTTCTTCAGGTCGATAACATAGTAGTAGGTGCCGGCGGGCAAGGGCTTGCCTTTGTAAATGCCTGCCCATGGTTTTTTATAGCCGATATCGGTATATACCTGCTGCCCGTTTTTGTTATAAATGGCAATAGTGCTTTCAGCATAAGTTTCCAACGCCTCAATGTTCCAGATGTCGTTGGTGCCATCGCTATTGGGCGAAAATGTATTGGGGATAACAACTTTTTTATAAACCCGCACAAATACCTTATCCTGTGCGGTAAAGCAGCTATTTAGCGCGGTGACAGTAAGGGTGTAGGTGATGTCATCCGGCGGGGTTGCTGTTGGCGTTGCCGAGGTAGGGTCGTCCAGGTAATCGGCTGGCGACCAGCTATAACTTAGTATGTCGCCGGTAGCGCCGCCATCAAGTTTAACGGAT
>CBFGNE010000770.1:0-2319 GCA_965649995.1 uncultured Mucilaginibacter sp. | reverse complement strand
GTCGGTAATAAAGGCATTATTACCCGATGAGGGGAACCCCACAGGGTTGGTATTGGAGGTGTTGTCTAAAAACTGCTGGCTTACATATTTGCTGATAAAGGCAATTTCGCCGCCCTTAAATGGTGCAAGGCTGATCTCGCTGGAGGCAACGAACGATGGCGAGTAGGCGATATTTGTTTTCTTTAACAAGATAAATGCCTGGCTACCGTCGTCGTAATTATTTAAAAACTGGCCGTAGTTTTTTATTTTATTGGTGCTGATGGTTGCTGTTGCTGCCCAGCTTAGCGCTTTGGTGATTTTCACCCTGCCGTCCAGTTCGATGCCTGCGCGGTAGCTATCCTTTACGTTGTTACGGATCTGTGCGCCGACATCGTTTAATGCCCCTGTTAATATTAACTGATTTTTATACAGCATATAAAACAGGTTGATTCCGCCACGGAAAACACTGCTGCTGGTACGGTAGCCCGCTTCAAAATCTTTCAGGTTCTCTGCCTTTGGGCGGCTGGCAGGGGTGCTGTTAGTATAGTCATCGCGGTTAGGTTCGTGGTTGCCAACGGCAAATGACGCGTAGATGTTATTATGCTCGTCGAACTCGTATGTAACCCCCATCTTTGGGTTGAAGAAATTTAATGTCGCGTTTTGCTGTATGTTGTTCAAATTTCTGTCGAATCCAAGGAAGGAGTAGTAGATACGGCGGTACTGCAAATCGGCAAACAGCGTGGTGTTACCCGTTTTAAATTCGCCACGGCCAAAGATGTTGAAATCATTCTTTTTAGCATCATCGCGGTAGTATTCATAATTAGGGTTGATGCCTGCGCTTTCGCGGGTGTAAATGATGTTACCAAAATGCGCGCCGGTGTAGCGGTTATAAGCGCCGCCGAGGGTAAAATTAAGGTTATCCTGCGGCAGGTATTTTAAGGCGTAGGTGATACCATAGAAATCATTATCCAACCAGCGGCGGCGGGCCAAATCGGTATTGGTTATGGGCGTTCCGCCGATAATTACCGGGGTTAGCCCATAGTCGGTAACATCGGCATCAGTTTTATATTCCTCATAATAGCCTTTGCCTTTGGTGTAATGCAAGGCACCGCTGAAAGATACTTTATCGGATAGTTTTTGGTCATACAGCAGCTGGTAATGGTTTTGCAGGTAATCATCTACCTGGTCTTTATAAAAGCTGCCATCGGGCAATATACCCAGTTCGTTGTAAGTGCGGTGGTTGGGCAGGCTGTTATCGCTGATAATATAATCGGGAACGCCGTTCCATGCCTGGTAGGTGCGTTCGTATCCCGAAAAGATATTGGCCCGTAAAGTGCTGTTTGCGCCATAGTACGCACCGCTTACAAAAAATGATTTTAATTGTGAGGATGCTCGATCAATATAACCATCGGATTTAATACGCGAGAGGCGGCCGTCTACGCTAAAATGGCCGCCCAATAAACCGGTACCCAGGTTAATGGTGTTTTTAACCGAATTGTAGGATCCTATTGAATTGTTGATCTCCGCATAACCGGTATCGCGGCGGTTGGTGGTTTGGATATTAATACTCCCGCCAAACGCGCCTGCGCCGTTGGTTGATGTACCCACGCCACGCTGCACCTGGATGTTGTTGATAGAGGAGGTGATATCCGGCAGATCGACAAAATAAGATCCCTGGCTTTCCGAATCGTTGTAGGGGATGCCGTTGATGGTTACGTTTACCCGGCTGGCATCACTTCCGCGGATGCGAATGCCGGTGTAGCCAATGCCCGCACCTGCATCAGATGTGATGACCACCGATGGGGTTTGGTTAAGCAGGTAAGGCAAGTCCTGCCCGAAATTGTTTTTCTCCAGCTCCTTTTTGCTGAGGTTGGTAAAGGCCGTTGGCGAGTTTTTGCCTGCGCGGGTGGCGGTTACTACTACTTCTTCGGCACTAAAAGTGCCCGTGGCCAGTGTAAAGTTAATCGTTTGATTGCTGCTTAAAGCAACGGTTTTTGTGATAGGCTGGTAACCGATGTAGGTAGCCTTTAAAGTGTAATTCCCGGCTGGCAAATCGCCTAAGCTGTAATTGCCGGTTGCGTTTGTTTGTGCGCCCCGGTTAAGGTTTATCAGGTTTACGGTTGCGCCGGGCAATGCTTCGCCGGCTTGGTTGGTAATTTTTCCGCTAATGGAAAACTGGGCCGATGCCAAAACAGGCAGCAGCAGGGCGAAGAGCGCCGCAAATAAATTTTTCAAAATTGTTGAACAATAAATGAGTTAAACCATCTGTCCGCCAGGGTAAAGCGGCAGTACACTTAACTTGTTACCTCTCCCTACGCCGGCATTACCCGGATCAGGTGC
>CBFGNE010000769.1:0-2323 GCA_965649995.1 uncultured Mucilaginibacter sp. | reverse complement strand
CAGGCGCGCCCAGGCATCACAGGCCTCGGGTAAGTTTACGGATGAGATAACCCCGGTAGAATTGAAGGATAAAAAAGGCGAAGTAACGCTGTTCATCAATGATGAAGAACCGGCTGCCGTAAAGTTCGACAAGATCCCTACCTTGAAACCCGTATTTAAAAAAGACGGCACCGTAACTGCCGCAAACGCATCAACCCTAAATGATGGCGCCGCGGCATTAGTATTGATGAGCAGGGAAAAGGCGGAAGCTATGGGCATAAAACCATTAGCCAAAATAGTTTCTTATGCCGATGCACAACAGGCCCCGGAATATTTCACTACAGCACCCTCAAAGGCTATCCCTCTTGCTTTGCATAAAGCCGGATTATCGTCAGATCAGATAGATTTTTTTGAGATAAATGAAGCCTTCTCGGTAGTATCCGTAGCTAATAATAAATTATTGAATTTAAACCCCGCTAAAGTAAACGTAAACGGTGGCGCTGTAGCTATCGGGCACCCGCTCGGCGCCTCCGGGGCACGTATTATTGTGACGCTTATACACGTTTTGCAACAAAACAATGGCAAGCTTGGCGCGGCAGGCATTTGCAACGGCGGCGGTGGCGCAAGCGCTATGGTGATTGAGAATTTGGTTTAAGAATTTGTATTTTTATTGCCTGCGAAGGCGCTATGCCGCAAAGTTGCCGGCATCGCAAAGTGCGTCTTTACGCCTTTGCGAGAGAATAGTTTAATAAAATGGTTAATGGCAGTAAAAATAAAACGCTCTGTTTTAAGTTATACGCTATACCGTAAATAAAGTAAAGTGATCAAACGTTTATCCATCATCCTCTCCCTGCTGCTCGCCTGTAGTGTAGCCTTCGCCCAGCATTCCGACGAAAGCGGCAATATAAAACGGTTACGGATGTTTGAGGATAGCCTGGCCAAATTGGGCAAACGGTTTATTAATGATACCGACGACCTGGCCCGCAAGGAAGCCAACTACAAATTTATACCCACACTGGTAGCTGCGCTTAAAGTACCACATTCTTTTAATTACACTTTCGATTCGGTAAAAAGCATCAGCATCATCAATGCGCCCGATAACCGTTTCCGCATATTTAGCTGGCATATCATGAACGAGGATGGCAGCTACCGGTTTTACGGCACCATCCAGATAAATACCGGCGAAAAATTATTGATGTACCCGCTGGAAGATTACTCGCCCCTGCAAAAAAACCCCGAAGACAGCGTTACTGATAACCGCAAATGGTTTGGCGCTCAGTATTATAAAATTGTACGCATAAACTCGGCCACCCCCTACTATGTTTTATTAGGCTGGAAAGGCAACACAGTACGATCCAACAAAAAGGTGATTGATGTACTTTCGTTCAATAAAGAAGATAAACCCGTATTAGGCATGGCGGTTTTTGACGGCAATGGCAAAACCCGCAAGCGCGTGGTATTTGAGTACACCCGGCAGGCATCTATGTTGCTGCGTTACGTGCCCGAGCAACACCTTATTGTGTTTGACCACCTCTCGCCACCCGACCCGAAGATGAAGGGCCGCCCGGACACCTTTGGCCCCGACCTGAGTTACGATGGCTACCAGTTGAAGGATGGCAGGTGGCGCTATGTGGAGAACCTGGACATGCGCAACGTCCCTCAACCGGAGGATGCCCAGTTTACAGATCCAAAAAAACAGGCATTGATAGATAGGGAGCAAGTCCCCGTAAGGAAAACAATACAACAGTAAAAAAACCTATAAACCATCATTACTATACCCATCTGTAATATTTTCGGTATAAAATTTTGGTTTAGCATAATTATAGTATTTTTAAGGCAAATTTTATCCCCAAACAACTAATGCAAGAAAGCATCGCTGAAGTCCCTATTAAAAAGAAATCGAGATTCCCTAAGGCTGTACCATTTATTATTGGTAACGAAGCAGCAGAACGCTTCAGCTTTTATGGTATGCGTTCTATCCTTACCTTGTTTTTGGTAAAACAATTTTTTAATCCTACCGGCGATGTTGCCTTATCACAGCAGGCCGATGCCCATGCCAACAAACTAAACCACTTATTTGTGATGGTGGCTTATGCACTGCCATTTGTGGGCGGTATGGTTGCCGATTGGTTTACCGGTAAATACAAACTCATTTTGTATGTTTCTGTAGTTTATTGCTTCGGGCATCTTTTGCTTTCGATGTTCGATACAAGCCTCGGCGGTTTCGAGATCGGTATGCTGGTTGTGGCTATCGGCGCAGGCGGCATTAAATCCTGTGTTTCTGCCAACGTAGGCGATCAATTTGATGCCAGCAATCAGGATTTGCTTTCAAAAGTTTACGGCT